>NZ_JBHJQP010000040.1:0-49030 GCF_042262625.1 Streptomyces sp. NPDC056347
GGTGAGCACACCGGCCCCGCCCCTCGTGTCATCGCCCGGCGCGGACCCGTCCCGGGGCGACCCGTCCGCCGATCTCCACCGTGCCGCCGGGGGCCGGGGCGGTGAGGATCTGGGAGCCGCGGCCCTGGACGATGTTGAGTGCCCGGCCCAGTTCGGCGCTGAGCAGCAGCGCCGCCGCCCCGGTCGCCTCGTCCTCCACGATCCCGTCGTCGCGCCGGGGGAAGGCCCGCGCACGCACCCGGCCCGCCGCCTCGTCCTCCCAGGCCCAGGCGTAGAGCCAGCCCTCCCCCGCCGGCGGCCCGGCGAGCGCCTCGATCTCGGCGACGGACGCGTACCGCTCCAGCGTGCGCGGGGGCGCCCACTCGGGGCGGGCGGTGATCCAGGTGAACTCGCCGTCCTGGCGGGCGAAGACCTCCCCGACCGGCAGCTCCAGGATCTCCAGGTCGAGCAGCCAGGCCGCGCCGACGACCGGATGTCCGGCGAACGGGAGGCGGAGCCCGGGGGTGTAGATCTCCAGATGGCCGCGCTCGGGGTCGTCGACGAACACGGTCTCGCTGAAGCCGAGCCGGGCGGCCAGCGCCTGCCGGTCCGCCCGGTCCGGCCAGGCGCCGCCGTCGCGCACGACTCCGAGGGCGTTGCCGTGGCGGCCGTCGGGCCCGCAGAACACCCGCAGTACGTCGATGCCCGGGGGTACGTCGAAGTCGCTCTCGTCCATCCGGGCATTGAAGCACCGCCCGGACGGCGGCCGTGCGGCCGGTCGGCCCGGGCGGTGCGGGTGCGGGGGTCAGGCGGTACGGCGACGGCGGGCCGCGGCCACCGCTCCGGCACCGGCCGCCACGACCACGCCCGAGGCGGCGAGCAGGGCGCCGGCCGGGACGCCGGAGCCGGTGGCGGCGAGCGAGCCCGCCCCGCCGACCGAGCCCCCGCCCACCGAACCGCCGCCGACCGAGCCACCCGCGAGGCCGTCGGCCGAACCGGACCCGCCGGTGGCCGAGGAGCCGCCCGCCGAGCCGGATCCGCCGGTGGCGCCCGGGAGTTCGGCGTCCTTGTCGAGCGCGACCGCGACGGTCAGCGCGTCGAGCTTCTCACCGGCCCCGTACATGCCGCCGAACGCCTTGGTGCCGTCGGCGGTGAGCGTCGCGGGGACGGCCGAGAGCTTCACCACGCCGTCCTTCGCGGTCAGCCCGCCCGCCGGGATCTCGAGGTCGGCGACGGCCAGACCGGTGTACGTGGAGACCTTCTTGGTGGTGCGGTCCTTGGTGGAGACGTCCGCGACCAGGGTGCCCCCGGTGCCGTTCGCCCGGATCTCCATGCCGCTCAGGGAGAGGTCGAGGGTGTACGCGCCGTTCTCCTCGTGGCCCAGGAAGCGGACCTTGCCCTGGAACCGGGCCTTCAGGGTCTGCTTCTCCGCGTCGAAGCGGCCGGTGGCGTCGGGGAAGCGGTAGCCGTTCGCGGAGGCGGTGGCGCCGTTCGCCGTCTCGGCCCTGCCGTGGGCGATCGGGCCGGTGACGTAGGCGCGGAAGGACTCCTTCACGCCCCAGTCCAGGGTGCCGTCGACGATCTCGCCCCGGACGGCGTCCGGCTTCTCGGCGTCCGGCTTCTCGGTGGCGGGCTTGTCGGTGGCGGGCCTGTCGGTCGCCGGGGCGGAGGGGGACGGGGAGGCGGGCGTGGTCGGTTCGGTGGTGGGCTTCCCGGTCGGCTCCGGGGAGGGCTCCCCGGTGGGTTCGGTGGTCGGGGGCGTGACCGCCTTCACCGAGAGGGTGGCCGGGTCGAGCGCGTCGCCCTCCTTGTACTGGCCGTCGAACGCCTCGGCGCCCGCCCTGGTGAGGGTCGCCGGGATGTCCGCGAAGACCATCGCACCGCCCTCGCCCCGGCCCGGCTTGACCGCCGAGAGGTCGAGGGCGGCGAACTCCACGTCGTCGACGGTGCCCTTCGGGGTGGTGACGTCGACGGTGATGGCGCCGCCGGTGCCGGAGGTGGCCAGCTTCACGTCGGAGAGCGTGATGTCGAGGACGCCGCCGTGGGCGTAGAAGTTGACCCCGCCGTCGAACGCGGTGCCGGTGCCGTGCGTGGCCGTGTCGTAGGTGCCCTTGCCGCCGGAGAAGGTGAACGCCCCGTTGCCGGGTGCCTGGACGGCACCGTCCCGGACGGTGATCCGCCCGCCGGAGAACGGCGAGGCGAGGTACTTGCGGAAGGACTCCTTGACACCCCACTCCAGCGTGCCGTCGGTCAGTTCCATCGTCGGCGCGGCGGCGGGCTTGCTGCCGGTGGTGCCGTCGGCGAGCGCCGGAAGGGCGAACACGGTGGCGCCGAGAGCGGCCGCGGTGGCGACTGCGGCGGTACGGGCTATGAGGCGGCGGGTTGCTGCCATGGTCGTGGATCTCCTCGGGAGCGAAGGGGGGTTGGGGGAGGGAGGCTGCTAGTCGCCGGTGCGCGCGGTGCGGTGACGGCGGAACAGGTGGACCGCACCGGCCGCCGCCACGAGCACGGCTCCGCCACCGGCGGCGAGGTAGGCGCCGGCCGTGGTGGAGGAACGGGCGGACGCGGCGGCCGGGGCGGGGTCGGCGGAAGCGGCGGTGGAGGGCTCCGGTGACGGGTCCGGGTCGCTGCCCAGGTCGGGCAGGGCGGGCAGTTCGGCCCCGGCGTCGACGGCGACGGCCAGCGAGACCGGGTCCATCGCGGTGCCCGTCCGGTAGAGGGCGCCGAAGGTCTTCGCGCCGTCGCCGGTGAGGGTGGCGGGGGCCTCGGTGAGAACGGCGAGCCCGTTCTCCGGTGCGAAGTCCTTCGCGGGGAAAGTGACGAGCGGGACGGCGCCGCGCCGCTCGCCGTCGCCGCGGACGTCGGCCAGGAGCGTGCCGCGGCCCGCCTCGATCCGGACCGCGACCGCCGAGAGTTCCAGGTCGAGCCCGTCGGCGGCGGTGAAGCGGACGCTCCCCGCGAACTCGGCGTCCAGGGTGCGCTTCGCCGGGTCGTACGTGCCGGTGCCGCGCGGGAAGCGGAAGAGCGCCCCGCCGTCCCGGGCACCGTCGGCCAGGGTCCACTTCCCCTTGCCGACCGGGCCGGTGACGTACTCGCGGAAGGTCCGGCGTACGCCCCAGTCGACGGCGGCGTCCTCGAAGCGTCCGGCGGCCTTCGCGGACTTCTCCCGCTTCGCCTTCGGCTTCTTCCCGGGGGACTCGGTGGCGGCGGGCTGCCCGGCCGGGGCGACGGTGTCCACGGAGAGGCTGACCGGGTCGAGCGGGGTGCCCGCCGGGTAGTAGCCCGCGAACGCCTTCGCGCCCTGGGCGGTCAGGGTCGCCGGGACGCCCCGCAGGGCGATCGGGGTGGAGCCGCCCCGCATGTCGATCCCGGACAGGCCGAGCGTCGCCAGCGGCACCTGGGCGGTCGAGGTGACCCGGCCGCTGCCCCGGTCCTTGCTGACCATGTCCGCGTACAGGGTGCCGGTGCCGCCCGTGATGCGGACGGTGGGGCGGCTGATGGTGAGGTCCAGTTCGTGGCCGCCGTCGGACTTCTTGTGGCCCAGGAAGCGCACCCCTCCGGCGAAGCGCGCGGTGAAGTCGCCGGTCGCCGGGGCGTAGGAGCCGGTGGCGGAGTGGAAGCGGAACCGGCTGCCACCGGCCGTGGCCGCGCCGCCGGTCAGGCTCCAGCTGCCGTTCGCGATCGGCCCGGTGACGTAGCTCTGGAAGGAGGACTTGATGGCCCAGTCCAGCCTGCCGCCCTGCACCGTACGGCCGGTCGCCGCCTGTGCGGCGCCGGCCGGGAGCAGGACTCCCAGCACCGTCAGCAGCAGCGTGACGGCGAGTGTGCGGGCAGGTCTGGGCGACAGCATGGAACCCCTCCGGAACGTGGAAATTGAGGTAAGGCTAACCTAAGCTAAGCACGTCATCCGGAGGACCCCCTTCCGCAGCACTTGCTGACAAACCATGACGAACTCCCCCCGCACGACAACAGGACGGTGCCCCGTGCGCATCTCGCAGGACTTCGCCCCACCGGGCCGCGTCGCCCGGCAGCGGAGGACCGGACGGGCTCCGGCCCGCGGCCCACTCGGCGCCCTGGCGGCCGGGCTCGCCCTTGCCCTCGCCCTCACCGGCTGCGCGGGCGGTACGGACGGCACGTCCCCGGCCACCACCAAAAAGGCGTCCGCCGGAACCGCCCCCGACCGCGTCGAGCCGCTGGCCACCACGCCGGAGCCGAAGCTGCCCGTGACGGTGGAGTCGGCGGACGGCGCCGAGGTCACCGTCACCTCGGCGGACCGGATCGTTCCGCTGAGCGGCGGGCTGAGCGAGATCGCCTTCACCCTGGGCCTCGGGAAGAAGGTCGTGGCCCGGGACATCACCGCCACTTTCGAACAGGCGGAGAGGCTCCCGGTGGTGACCCGCGCTCATGACGTGTCGGCGGAGAGCGTGCTGTCGCTGCGGCCGACCGTGGTGCTCGCCGAGACCACCACCGGCCCGGCGGAGGCCGTCGAGCAGATCCGGGAGGCCGGCGTCCCGGTCGTCGTCGTACGGCCCGCCGGGCAGCTCTCCGACGTGGGCCGCCGGATCGAGGCCGTGGCCGCCGCCCTGGGCGTGCCGGACGCGGGCGCCGAACTGGACGCGCGGACCACGTCGCGCATCGACGCCGTACGCAGGTCCGTCCCCGCACCGGCCGACGGGGGCGAGAAACCCCGGGTCGCCTTCCTCTACCTGCGCGGCTCGGCCTCCGTCCATCTGCTGGGCGGCCGGGAGTCCGGGGCGAGTTCGCTGATCGAGGCGGCGGGCGGCGTCGACGCGGGCAAGGCGTCCGGGCTGACGAAGGACTTCACCGCGATCACCAGCGAGGCCCTGGCGAAGGCCGCCCCCGACGCCTTCCTGGTGATGAGCAAGGGCCTCGAATCGGTGGGCGGCGTCGACGGGCTCCTGAAGCTCCCCGGTATCGCCGAGACCCCCGCCGGGCTCGACCGGCGGATCGTCTCCGTCGACGACGGGGTGCTGCTGAACTACGGGCCGCGCACCGACCGGGTGCTGGCCGAACTGGTCGCGCGGCTCCACCCGGAGAGCGGGGCCGCGCGATGACCGCCACCTCCCCGCCGCTCCCCCGCACCGCGCCCGTCGGCGCGCCGGAGCCGCGAAAGCCCCGGCGTTCCTCCACGTTCGCGCTGACCGCCGGGCTGCTCGTCGCGCTCCTGGTGTGCTGCCTGGTCTCCGCCGGGACCGGCGCGTACGGCATCCCGCTCGGCGACGTGCTCGGCTCCGTGCAGCACCGGCTCGGCCTCGGCGGGGCGGCGCTGGACCGGGTCGGCGAGAGCGTGCTGTGGAACGTACGGCTGCCGAGGGTCGTCCTCGCCCTGCTGGTGGGGGCGTCGCTGGGCTGTGCGGGCGCCCTGATGCAGGGGGTGTTCGGCAATCCGCTGGCCGAGCCCGGGGTGATCGGGATCTCCTCCGGTGCGGCGGTCGGCGCGGTCGGCTCGATCGCGCTCGGGCTGACCTTCCTCGGCAACTGGACCGTCACCGTCTGCGCGTTCGCCGCCGGACTGGTGACCGTCCTGCTGGTGTACGCGCTGTCCCGGTCGGGCGGGCGGACCGAGGTGGTGACGCTGATCCTCACCGGGATCGCGGTCAACGCCTTCGCGGGCGCGCTGATCGGACTGTTCGTCTTCTTCGCCGACAACGCGCAGATCTCGCAGATCACCTTCTGGCAGCTGGGCTCGCTGGCCCAGGCGACCTGGCCCAAGGTGCTCGCCGTGCTGCCGTGCGCGCTGCTCGGTCTGCTCGTCGCGCCGTTCCACGCCCGGCGGCTGGACCTCCTCGCGCTCGGCGAGCGGCCCGCCCGGCATCTGGGGGTCGACGTCGAACGGCTGCGGGTGGTGCTGGTGCTGGTGGTGGCGCTGCTGACCGCCGCCGCGGTGGCGGTCGCCGGGATCATCACGTTCGTGGGGCTGCTGGTGCCGCATCTGCTGCGGATGGCGAACGGCCCCGGTCACCGCTTCCTGCTCCCCGGCAGCGCGCTCGGCGGCGCCCTGGTGCTGGTGGCGGGCGACCTCGCGGCCCGTACCGTGGCCGCCCCCGCCGAGCTGCCGCTCGGTGTGCTGACCGCGCTCATCGGCAGCCCGTTCTTCTTCTGGCTGCTGCGCAGGACCCGTCGCAAGCAAGGTGGTTGGGCATGAGGACGCCGGTGGGCACGAGGGTGCCGTGGAATCCGTTCCGGGCCCGGGAGCGGCGGCTGCCCGCGCCCTTCTCCCCCGGCTCCGCCGTCGCCGAGGCCCGCGGGCTGCGGGTGCTGCTGGGGCGGCGGCCGGTGCTGGACGGGGTCGACCTGGCCGCGTACGCGGGCGAGGTGCTGGCGTTGGTGGGGCCGAACGGGGCGGGGAAGTCGACCCTGTTGGCGGCGCTGGCCGCCGATCTGCCCGCCGAGCGGGGCGAGATCCTGATCGACGGGCGCCCGGCCGGCGCGTGGTCGGCCGCCGAACTGGCGCTGCGCCGGGCGGTGCTGCCGCAGTCCGCCGCGCTGTCCTTCCCGTTCCCGGTGGCGGACGTGGTCCGGATGGGGCGGGCGCCCTGGGCCGGTACGGAGCGGGCGGACGCGGACGACCGGGCGGTCGCCGAGGCGATGGCGGCCACCGAGGTCACCGCCTTCGCCGCGCGCCCCTTCGCCGCGCTGTCCGGCGGCGAACGCGCCCGGGTCGCGCTGGCCCGGGTACTGGCGCAGCGCGCCCCGCTGCTGCTGCTCGACGAGCCGACCGCCGCGCTGGACCTGCGCCACCAGGAACTGGTGCTGAGGATCTGCCGGGAGCGGGCCGCCGCGGGCGACGCGGTCGTGGTCGTCCTGCACGACCTGGGGCTCGCGGCGGCGTACGCGGACCGGGTCGCGGTGCTGCACGGAGGGCGGATCGCGGCGGCCGGACCGCCCTCCGGGGTCTTCACCGGCGAGCTGCTCGGCGAGGTGTACCGGCAGCCGGTCGAGGTGTTCCCGCACCCGCGGACCGGGGTGCCGCTCGTCGTACCGGACCGGAGGGCTTGACCATCACTTGACCTTTCCGTGGGTCACCCATGGATCACCCGTGATCGGTCCGTTTCCGGGCCCGCGGGATGAGAGCTGAATCACTGCACGAGTGGGTACCGCTCAGGTAAGCCTCGGTTAAGTTAGGTCTGCCTCACCTGTCTTTGTCCGTTCTTCTCCCGCTTCTCTTCGTCCCCAGTGGAGCCCGCATGCGAGCCGTTCGTTTCTCCGTCGTCACCGCTGCCGCCACGGTGGCCGCCCTGACCGCCGTCACGGGCTGCGCGCAGAAGAGCGACGGCAAGGGCGACAAGGCCCTGGAGGTCGTCGCGAAGGACGACTCCTGCGAGGTGTCGAAGAAGAAGCTGCCCGCCGGTCACATCGAACTGGCCGTGCAGAACAAGGGCTCCAAGGTCACCGAGGTCTACGTCCTGTTCCCGGACGACCGCATCGTCGCCGAGCGCGAGAACATCGGCCCCGGCACCAAGGCCACCATCACCGCCGAGATCAAGGCCGGTTCGTACGAGATCGCCTGCAAGCCCGGTATGAAGGGCCACGGCATCCGGCAGAAGCTGGAGATCACCGGCGGCACCGCGGCCAGGCGCAGTCCCGAGATGGACAAGGCCGTCGCCGAGTACCGCACGTATGTGCAGGCGCAGGCCGACGAGACGCTGCCGAAGGCCAAGAAGTTCACGGATGCCGTCGCCGCCGGGGACATCGAGGCCGCGAAGAAGCTCTACGCCGACTCCCGGCTCGGCTGGGAGCGCACCGAGCCCGTCGCCGAGTCCTTTGGTGACATCGACCCGAAGGTCGACATCCGCGAGGACGGCCTGGAGGACGGCCAGAAGTGGACCGGCTGGCACCGCCTGGAGAAGGCGCTGTGGCAGGAGAAGAAGCTGGGCGCCGAGGAGAAGGCGCTCGCCCCGGTCCTCCACAAGGACCTGCTGGACTGGCAGAAGCGGGTCGGCACCGCCGACATCACCCCGACCTCGATGGCCAACGGCGCCAAGGAGCTGCTGGACGAGGTCGCCACCGGCAAGGTCACCGGTGAGGAGGAGCGCTACAGCCACACCGACCTGGTCGACTTCAAGGGCAACGTCGAGGGCGCCGAGAAGTCCTACGAGCTGCTGAGGCCGATCGCGGTGAAGAACGACGGGGCGCTCACCACCACCCTGGACAAGCGTTTCGCCGAGCTGAACAAGCTGCTGGACAAGTACCGCGAGGACAAGGACTCCTACGCGTTCGTCTCGTACGACAAGGTCGGCAAGGCGGACCGCAAGGCGCTGTCGGACGCGGTGAACGCCCTGGCCGAGCCGCTCTCCCGGCTCGCCGCCGCGGTGACGAAGTAACGAGCCGGAGGGGCTTGGTCATGTCCGAACAGAAGCAGTCCGACGCCGCCGCGGAACCGGCCGCGGAACCGGCTGCCCCCGCCGTCCCGTCCCGGCCCGCCCCGTCCCGCCGCGCGCTGCTCGGCTGGGGCGGCGCGGGCCTCGCGCTGGGCGCCGTCGCGGCCGGCGGTACGGTCGCGGCGGTGCGCGGCGGCGACGACGCGGTACCGGCCGCGGACAGCGGCGGGGCGGTGCCGTTCCACGGCGCGCACCAGGCCGGGATCGCCACCGCCGTGCAGGACCGGCTGCACTTCGCCGCGTTCGACGTCACGACCGGGGACCGCGCCGAACTGATCGCGCTGCTCAAGGAGTGGACGCGGGCGGCGGAGCGGATGACCGCCGGACACGCGGTGGGCGACGGGGCGTACGGCGGCCTCGCCGAGGCCCCGCCGGACGACACGGGCGAGGCGCTGGGGCTCAAGCCGTCCCGGCTCACCCTCACCATCGGCTTCGGCCCCTCGCTCTTCGCCAAGGGCCGGTTCGGCCTGGAGGACAAGCGGCCCGAGGCCCTGGTGGACCTGCCGAAGTTCCCCGGTGACAACCTCGACGCGGCGCGCAGCGGCGGCGACCTCTGTGTCCAGGCATGCGCGGACGACCCGCAGGTCGCGGTGCACGCCATCCGCAACCTGGCCAGGATCGGCATGGGCCGCGCCGCGATCCGCTGGTCCCAGCTGGGCTTCGGCAAGACGTCCTCGACGACGCCGGACGCCCACACCCCGCGCAACATGTTCGGCTTCAAGGACGGCACCCGGAACGTCTCCGGCACCGACACCGCCGCCCTGGACCACCATGTGTGGGCCGACGGGAAGGACGGCGCGGACTGGATGACCGGGGGTTCGTACCTGGTGGCCCGCCGCATCCGGATGCACATCGAGACCTGGGACCGCGCCTCGCTCCAGGAGCAGGAGGACGTCTTCGGCCGCGACAAGGGCGAGGGCGCCCCGGCCGGCAAGTCCAAGGAGCACGACGAGCCGTTCCTGAAGGCCATGAAGCCGACGGCGCACGTGCGGCTCGCCCACCCGAGCAGCAACGACGGGGTGATGATCCTGCGCCGCGGCTACTCGTTCACCGACGGCACGGACGGCCTCGGCCGCCTCGACGCCGGGCTGTTCTTCATCGCGTACCAGCGCGACACCCGCAAGGCGTTCATCCCGCTCCAGCGGCGGCTGGCGGCACACGACGCACTCAACGAGTACATCCAGCACGTGGGTTCGGCGCATTTCGCCGTCCCGCCGGGCGTCCGCGACAAGGGCGACTGGTGGGGCCGGGCGCTGTTCTCGTAACGGGACTCGGAACAGAAGGAGAACCGAAACGTGTTCAGCAACTTCCTGATCGGCCTGCGCGAGGGCCTCGAGGCCAGCCTGGTCGTCTGCATCCTCATCGCCTACCTGGTGAAGACCGGCAACAAGAACAAGCTGGTGCCGATCTGGATCGGCGTCGGCATCGCCATCGTGGTCAGCCTGGCGTTCGGCGCCGGGCTCGAGTTCGGCTCGCAGGAGATGACGTTCAAGGCGCAGGAGGCGCTCGGCGGTTCGCTGTCGATCGTCTCCGTCGGCCTGGTCACCTGGATGGTCTTCTGGATGCGGCGCACCGCGCGGCATCTGAAGACGGAGCTGCACGGCAAGCTCGACGCCGCCCTCGCGATGGGCACCGGTGCGCTGGTCGCCACGGCGCTGCTCGCGGTGGGCCGGGAGGGCCTGGAGACCTCGCTGTTCGTGTGGCGTGCGGTGCACGCGGCGGACGACGGCTGGCACCCGATGATCGGCGCCTTCCTCGGCATCGCCGCCGCGGTCGTGCTGGGCTGGCTGTTCTACCGGGGTGCGCTGAAGATCAACCTGTCGAAGTTCTTCACCTGGACCGGCGGAATGCTGGTGATCGTCGCCGCGGGCGTGCTCGCGTACGGCGTCCACGACCTCCAGGAGGCGGAGTTCATCGGTGGCCTGCACAACCAGGCCTTCGACATCAGCGGTGCGATCCCGCCGGACAGCTGGTACGGCACGCTCCTCAAGGGCACGTTCAACTTCCAGCCCGACCCGACCGTTCTTCAGGTCACGGTGTGGGCGCTGTATCTGATCCCCACCCTCGCGCTGTTCCTCTCCCCGGTAGGGTTCGGACGGGCAGGGGCCCCCTCCGGAGGGGCGACGGATCAGAAGGCGCGGAAAGCAACGGATGAGAAGTCTGAGGCCGGTTCGGCTGGCGACGGGGCTCGCGGCGGCGACGGTGCTGTCGATGACGGCGAGCGGTTGCGTGACGGTGCACGGCGAGCTGGCAGTGGTGCCGGCGGCAACCAGGTCTGAGGCCGCGCAGGCCCTGAAGGACTTCACCGACGCGTACAACGCGGCGGACAAGGCCTACGACCCGGCCCTCGACGCGGACCGGGTCACCGGCTCGCTCGGGGCGATCAACCAGGCCGGGCTGAAGGCGCGGCGCAAGAGCCACCCGGACGGCAACCCGGACCACCGGCCGCTGGTGCTGTCCGACGCCACCTACCTCGTCCCGAAGAAGGCGGGCTGGCCGCGCTGGTTCCTCGCGGACACCGACTCCGACCGCGACCAGGACAGCGGGAAGCTCGACACCCGCTGGCTGATCGTCTTCGTCAAGTCCGGTCCCGACGACGGCTGGAAGGCCGCCTATCTGTCGGTGGTCGCCCCCGACCAGCTGCCCGCCCTGGCCAGGAACGGTGACGGCACGGCCCGGCCGGTGGCCGTGGACAGCGCCGCGACGGCCGTCGCGCCGAAGGACCTGAGCACGCAATACACGCAGTACCTCCAGAAGGGCAGCCCGGACGTCTTCGCCCCGGGCTCCGCCACCTCGGGCTGGCGGGAGACCCGCCGGACCACCCGGCAGGCGGGCTTCTCGTACCAGTACGTCGACCAGCCGCTGGACAGCGGCGCGTTCGGCCCGCTCGGCCTGGAGACGGAGGACGGCGGGGCGCTGGTCTTCTTCAGCAGCAAGCACTTCGAGCAGCAGACCGCGGCGAAGGGGCTGCGCCCGCCGCTCAACGACGACGTGGAGGCGCTGCTGACCGGTGAGGTGCGGTCCACCCTCACCGAGGAGCGGGTCTCCAGCGAACTGGTGTACGTCCCGAAGAAGGGCTCGTCGAAGAACGGCGGCAAGGTCGTCGTCCTGAACCGGCTGCCGGGCCTGACGGCCGCGAAGGGCTCCTGACCGACGGACCGGAGGCCGCCCGGGCGGCCCGCCCGGGCGGCCCGGCCACTCACCGGCCTCACCGACCCAACGGCTCAACGGCTCAACGGCTCAACGGCCAGGCCACCGCGTCGTGGTCCAGTTCGCTCTGGTCGGCCGCGTCGGCGTACTGCGCGCAGGCGTCGGTGAGCGTTTCCAGCAGGGTCAGCGGATCGGGCAGCGAAAGCTCCGGTCCGCGCACCCACGCCACGTCCAGCTCGCCGGGGAGCCGGGCGGGCGGCAGGAGCACGTAGCTGCCGCGGCAGTGCCAGCGCAGCCCCGGATGCTCGTCCATCGTCTCGGGGTGGCAGTCCAGCTCGCACGGCCACCACTCGTCCTCGTCCTCGGGCGTGCCGCGGGTGGCGGTGAAGAAGAGCATCCGGTCGTCGCCGGACCGGGCGACGGGGCCGACCTCGATGCCCGCGGCGAGGAGCCGCTCCAGCGCCTGGCTGCCTGCGGACAGCGGTACGTCGAGGACGTCGTGGATCATGCCGGTCGCGGTGATGAAGTTGGCCTGCGGCTGGCTGCGGGCCCAGCGCTCGATCTGCGCCCGGTCGGTGGTGGACTGCGTCTGCCAGGCGAAGGACAGCGGGTGCCGGGCGGGGGTGGGACAGCCGATGCGTTCGCAGGAACATCGGTATCCGACGGGGTGGGCGGCCGGCGCGATCGGCATTCCGGCTTCGGCGACGGCGAGGAGCAGCGCCTCCCGGGCGGTGCCGTCGACCTCGCTCTGCTGCGGTTTGGGTCGGCGGCGAAGCCATTGGGAAAATTTGCTCTCTGAGCCGCGATAACGGCCGAAATCGGCGCCCATCTATCCCCTTACCTCAAGGTTGCCCATGCCCATGGTCCCACCATCCTGCGCTCCGGGTGGCCGGACTCCGGAAGCGGGGTACGGATCACTGCCCGACGAACCGCAATTTATGCCCGTAATTGTCGGGAAACAAAGGTTCTGTCGCTGGGGGCCGGCCCGTGCGGCGGCGGTGCCCGGGGCCGCCACGCACCGTTGTTCCCACGGGCGGGCGGAACCACCCGATCGGATCACTGTGCGCGGCCGCCCGCAGAGCGGACCATGGGCTCACGCACCGATCCGTGCGCTGTCCCCGGCAGGCGATCCCTGCCTTTCGTGAGGAGCCTTCGTTGCCTCGTGAATCCGCACCCCGCCGCTACCTGATGTGTGCGCCCACGCACTTCAGGGTGACGTACTCCATCAATCCGTGGATGGACCCCAGCAAGCCCGTGGACCTCGCGCTGGCCCAGACCCAGTGGGAGGACCTGCGCGACCGCTACCGCGCCCTCGGGCACACCGTGGAGCTGCTGGACCCGCGCCCGGAGCTGCCCGACATGGTGTTCGCGGCCAACGGTGCCACGGTGATCGACGGCCGGGTGCTGGGCGCCCGCTTCGCGTACCGGGAGCGGCACGCGGAGGCCGGGGCGCACCGCGAGTGGTTCCGGGCCCATGGCTTCACCGAGATCCACGAGCCGGACCACGTGAACGAGGGCGAGGGCGATTTCGCGGTCACCGCCTCGTACGTGCTGGCCGGGCGGGGGTTCCGGTCCAGCCCGCTCTCGCACGGGGAGGCGCAGGAGTTCTTCGGGCGCCCGGTGATCGGGCTCGACCTGGTCGACCCGCGCTACTACCACCTGGACACGGCGCTGTCGGTGCTCGACGAGGCGGGCGACGAGGTCATGTACTACCCGGGGGCCTTCTCGGCGGGCAGCCGGGCCGTGCTGGCCCGGCTCTTCCCCGACGCGCTGATCGCCCAGGAGGCGGACGCCGCGGCGCTCGGGCTGAACGCGGTGAGCGACGGGCTCCATGTGCTGCTGCCGCAGGCGGCGACCGGGCTCTTCGACCCGCTGCGGGAGCGGGGCTTCGAGCCGCTGCCGATGGACCTGGGCGAGCTGCTGAAGGGCGGTGGCAGCGTGAAGTGCTGCACGCAGGAGCTGCGGGGGTGAGCGGGCGGGCCGTCGCCCCGGCCCGGCGGGCACACCGGGCCGGGCCGGTCGCTCAGGCGTCCTCGCCGGGCGGCGGCCAGGCGTCGCCCCACGCGGTGTCCCGGGCGGCCCGGTACAGCTCGCCGTGGCGCTTGGTGACCGTGTCCCGCCGCAGGCCCTCCTCGCGGGTGCACAGGTCGAGCAGGACCTGGCCCTTGCGGATCTGGGGTTTGCGGACGACCCGGGCCGGGACGGGGCCGGCCGGGAAGCGGGTCGCCACGACGTAGCCGAACTTCTCGTCCTCGTACGGCAGTGAGCCGCCCTTGACCCGGCGGTGCAGCGAGGAGCGGCTGACCCGGGCCGCGAAGTGGCACCAGTCGGTGCCCGGTTCTATCGGGCAGGCGCCGCTGTGCGGGCAGGGGGCGGCGATGGTCAGTCCGGCCGCGGTCAGCCGGTCGCGGGCCTCGATGATCCGGGCGTAGCCGTCCGGGGTGCCGGGTTCCACGATCACGACGGCCTGTGCGGCGGCCGCGGCGGCGTCGACGAGCGCGGTGCGGGTGTCCGGGGTCAGCTCGTTGAGCACGTAGGAGACGGTGACCAGGTCGGCGGGGGCCAGTTCGAGGCCCGCGTCGATCCGGGCCCGGCGCCATTCGGCGGCGCGCAGGGCGGGGATGCCGGAGAGCCCGGCCAGTTCGCGGCCGAGGGCGAGCGCGGGCTCGGCCCAGTCCAGCACGGTCGTGCGGGGGCCGTCCCAGGCCCCGGCCACGGCCCAGCTCGCGGCTCCGGTGCCGCCGCCGACGTCGGTGTGGGTGGCGGGCTCCCAGCCGGGGGCGGCGGCCCGCAGCGCGGCGAGCGCGGACCGTACCGCTTCGAAGGTGGCGGGCATGCGGTACGCGGCGTACGCGGCGACGTCGGAGCGGTCGCGGAGCACCGGGGCGTCGGTCGGGGTGGTCCCCCGGTAGTTGGCGATGAGCCGGTCGACGGCCTGGGCGGCCTGCTTGGGCGGCAGTCCGTCGAGCAGTCCGGCCAGTGCCGCACGCAACGTTTCCGCGGGAGGAGGGGTGGCGTTCACCGGCGAATTGTAGGCAAAGAAGACGCACCGGCGGCCGCCGCGCTATCCGCGTAGAACTGCGCGGAATCCGAACTGCCGAGATGGGTGCGCAAGTTGCTACGCTGACCGCCGCGAGGTCGGGACGCCCATCGAGGGAAACCATGAGACAGAAGATCGTGCGCCTGGTTCTGGTCGGCGGAGTGCTCGTGCTCGCGCTGCTCCTGCTGCTCGCCACGTGTGGCAGCGGGGCGAAGGACAAGGACAAGGACGGGCCGGAGAAACATACGGAGAAGGACCCGGCCGGCATCACGCAGCTCACCGTGCCCGCCGCGTACTCCTCCGAGCACGGCTGGGAGCTCATCGGGACGTCGCCCGACTACGCGGTCTCCCGGACCACGGGTGCGCTGGCGTATCTGGTAAGGATGTCGGAGGGCAAGTACCAGCTGCGGACCATCGATCCGAAGAACGGCCGGCCGGGCTGGCACGGCGACAGCTGGCGGCCCCCGTCGCCGAACAAGTTCCCCCGGCTCCTTTCGGTCACCGTCGACGACCACGAGTACTTCGTGACCTGGGCGTACGGGAAGGTCGGCGAGAACGCGCTGACCCCCGCCGACCCGATCGTGTCACTGGACGTGTACGACGTGGAGGACGGCTCCCGGCGCCGGGTCGAGGTGCCGTGGGGCTCGGTCCCGACGGTCTCCACGGCCGGCCCCGGCATCCTCATCAGCGACGGCCGGACGAACAGCGCGGTGGTCGACCCGGGAAGCGGACGGATCACCAAGGTCCAGCCGTCCTCGCTGAAGTACCCGAAGGGCTGCGCGACCTGCAAGCAGCTCACCGAGATCCGCGGGCTGACCAAGAAGGGCCTGCTGGTCAGCGGCTCCAAGGAGTTCTGGGTGCAGGGCGGCTGGTACAGCCGGAAGGTCGCGCCGAAGGGCACCGACCGGGCCAGTGGCGTCCCGACCTCGTTCCTGCCGGGTCTGATCCTGGCGAAGTGGCAGCTCGCGAAGGGCGCGAAGCTGGCCGCCACCCATGACATGTGGGCGGTGCACGACGCGGAGACGGGCAAGATGCTGGCGTCGACGCAGTGCAGCAAGCCCGCGATCAAGCCGGGGCAGTACCCGCAGCTCGTCGCGGCGCCCTCGGGTTCGTACCTGGTGGCCGGGCCGCTCGCCTTCGACCTGGCCACGAAGCGGGGTTTCTGCTTCGAGGGGGCCGACGGCGCCAAGCCGCTGACGCTGGCCTCGGTGAACGACGAGGGCACCGCGTACGGCGCCTCCAGCGTGCGCAACGCGGCGGACGTGCTGGCCGGCAACGGCGCCCCGGTCGCGGTGGCGGTCCGCAGCGGTTCGACGGGCGCGCTGCCGTCGAACGTGCTGGTGCCCGGCATGGAGACCTCGGACGGGGTCGGCCTGTTCCGCTGGACCGACGAGAAGGACCGGCCGCACCTGATCGGCTACCCGCGCTCCTCCTAGGCGGTCTCCCGGAGTGTGTCCGTCCGTTGCCACGGGCGGCACATTCCGAGGAAGGCGGCCATCGCGCCCACTCCGCACACCAGCTGCACCACGGCCATCGGTACGGCCGTGTCCTCGCCCGCGATGCCGACGAGCGGCGAGGCGACGGCGCCGATGAGGAACGACGAGGTGCCCAGCAGCGCGGAGGCGGAGCCCGCCGCGTGCTTGGTCCGCATCAGGGCCTGGGCGTTGGTGTTGGGCGTCGCGAGCCCCATGGCCGACATCAGCACGAACAGTCCAGCCGCCACCGGGACCAGTCCGACCTCACCGAGGACCCCGGTGGTCATCAGCAGCAGCGCGGTCGCCGCCAGCACGATGACCGAGAGCCCGACGGCGAGCACCTTGTCCAGGCTGAACCGGCCGACCAGCAGCTTGCCGTTGATCTGGCCGACGAGGACCAGGCCGACCGAGTTGATGCCGAAGAGCAGGCTGAAGGTCTGCGGCGAGGCCCCGTAGATCTCCTGCATGACGAACGGCGAGGCGCTGATGTAGGAGAAGAGGACGGCGAAGGCGAGGCTGCCCGCGATGGTGTAGCCGGTGAAGACCCGGTCGGCGAGCAGCCCGCGCATCGTGCGCAGTGCCTCGCCGATCCCGCCGGTGTGCCGTTCCTCCGGCGGCAGGGTCTCGTGCAGCCATTTCCAGACGACGAGGGTGAGCGCCAGGCCGACGGCGGTGAGGACGGCGAAGATCCCCCGCCAGTCGGTGAACCGCAGCACCTGCCCGCCGATCAGCGGGGCGATGATCGGGGCGACCCCGGAGATCAGCATCAGGGTGGAGAAGAACCTGGCCATCTCCAGGCCGTCGTACAGGTCGCGGACCACCGCGCGGGCGATGACGATGCCCGCGGCGCCGGCCAGGCCCTGGAGCGTGCGGAAGGCGATGAGCAGTCCGGCGGTGGGGGCGAAGACGCAGATCGCGGTGGCGACGACGTAGACGACCATGCCGAGGAGCAGCGGCTTGCGGCGGCCCCAGCGGTCGCTCATCGGGCCGACGACGACCTGTCCGAGCGCCATGCCGGTGAGGCAGGCGGTGAGGGTGAGCTGGACGGTCGAGGCGGGGGCGTGCAGGGACTCGGTGACCGCGGGAAGGGCGGGCAGGTACATGTCCATGGAGAGCGGCGGCAGTGCGGTGAGGCCGCCGAGGACCAGGGTGACCAGGAGTCCGGTGCGCCGGGTCGCGTCGGCGACGGCGGCCGGGGTCCGGTCGGGGGTGCCGGTGGTTTCGGGGGCGGTGGCCCCGGTTCCGGCGGTCGGTATGTGTGGGTTTTCCGGCTGGGTCCGGCTCGCGCCGTGCTCCGGCATGCTCATCTCCATGTCGTTGAATCCGCATCTATGCTCTCAGCTCAGCCGGACTGGTCGAACCTCTTGGGAGTGGGCGTGGCAGGCGTGAGCAGCGGTGTGGTGCGGTGGGGTGTGCTGGCGACGGGCGGGATAGCCGCGACGTTCGCCGAGGATCTCCGGTCGATGCCGGACATGGAAGTGGTCGCCGTCGCGTCCCGGACGGACGCCTCGGCGCGGGCGTTCGCGGACCGGTTCGGGATACCCCGGGCGTACGGCGACTGGGCCGGGCTGGTCGCGGACGAGGAGGTGGACGTGGTGTACGTCGCCACGCCGCACTCGGCGCACCGGGCGGCGGCCGGGCTCTGCCTGGAGGCGGGGAAGCCGGTGCTGTGCGAGAAGGCGTTCACGCTCAACGCCCGGGAGGCGCGGGAGCTGGTGGGGCTCGCCCGGGAGCGGGGGGTGTTCCTGATGGAGGCGATGTGGACGTACCTGAACCCGGTGATCCGGCGGATGACGGAGCTGGTGCGGGACGGGGCGATCGGCGAGATCCGGACCGTGCAGGCGGACTTCGGGCTCGCGGGTCCGTTCGGTCCCGGGCACCGGTTGCGCGATCCGGCGCTGGGTGGCGGCGCGCTGCTGGACCTGGGGGTCTACCCGGTCTCGTTCGCGCAGTTGCTGCTGGGTGAGCCGGACCGGGTGCAGGCCGACGCGGTGCTGTCGCCCGAGGGCGTCGATCTGCACACCTCGATGCTGCTGGGCTGGTCCGGGGCGGGCGCCTCGGCGCTGCTGAACTGCTCGATCGTCGCGGACACCCCGCAGACCGCCGCGGTCACGGGCACCGGGGGCCGGATCGAGTTCCCGCGCGGTTTCTTCTACCCGGAGCGGTTCGTGCTGCACCGGGAGGGGCGCGAGCCGGAGGAGTTCACCGCCCCGGCCGGCACGGAGCTGCGCGGGATGCAGTTCGAGCAGGCCGAGGTGGCGCGGGCGCTGCGGGCGGGCGAGACGGAGTCGCCGCTGGTGCCGCTGGACGGCTCGCTCGCCGTGATGCGGACGCTCGACGCGGTGCGTGACCGCGTCGGCGTCCGCTACCCGGCGGACGACGTCACGCCGGGGTGAGTCCCTGGTTGCCGACCTCGGTGACGAAGGAGGCGGCGGTCGCGAGGGGCGCGCCGGGGGTGGTGACGGCGGACACCGTGCGGTAGTCGGCGCGTGCCGACTCCCGGCCGAGGGTGACGACGGCGTAGCCGCGGCGGCCGTTGTAGAACTTCATGTGCGGGTTGGCCCGCATCTGGTTGTTCCAGCTGCCGGGCTTGTCCGAGCCGTCCTTGCCGCTGGTGATGGAGGTGGCGACGATCTCGGTGCCGACGGTGCGGGAGCCGGGGTCGTCGAAGTCCCGCTTCAGGTCGAAGCCGTAGCCGACGTGGACGTCGCCGGTCAGCACCATCAGGTTGTCCACCCCGGCCGCCTCGGCTCCCCCGAGGATCCGGGCGCGGGAGGCGGGGTAGCCGTCCCAGGCGTCCATGGAGAGCTTGAAGGCGTCGGTGGGCACGTCGCGTCGCTGGGCGAAGGTGACCTGCTGGGGCACGACGTTCCAGGTGGCCCGGGAGGCGTGCCAGCCGTCGATCAGCCAGCGTTCCTGGGCGGCGCCGGTCATGGTGCGCGACGGGTCCTCGGACTCCGGTCCGGGCTTCTGCCAGCCGTCGCCGTACGCCTGGTCGCTGCGGTACTGGCGGGTGTCGAGGATGTCGAACTGGGCGAGCCGGCCGAACTGGAGGCGCCGGTAGAGCCGCATGTCGGGGCCGGTGGGGCGCTGCGGGGCGCGCAGCGGCTGGTTCTCCCAGTACGCGCGGTAGGCGGCGGCGCGGCGAAGCAGGAACTCGGCGGGCGGGACGTCGTTCTCGGGGGTGTCGCCCGCGTAGTTGTTCTCGGTCTCGTGGTCGTCCCAGGTGACGACGAAGGGGTGCGCGGCGTGGGCGGCGATCAGGTCGGGGTCGGACTTGTAGAGCCCGTACCGCAGCCGGTAGTCCTCCAGCGTGACGGTCTCCCGGTTGAAGTGGGCGGGGAGCTGCCGGTCGGTGTGGTTGCGGGCGCCGCCGGTCGCGGTGACGGCGTACTCGTAGAGGTAGTCGCCGAGGTGGAGGACGACGTCGACGTCCTCCCGGGCGAGGTGCCGGTACGCGGTGAAGTAGCCGTCGTGGTACGCCTGGCAGGAGACGGCGGCCAGGCTGAGCGCGCTGTTGCGGGCGCCCGGGGCGGGGGCGGTGCGGGTGCGGCCGACGGGGCTGGTCCAGTTGCCCGCGCGGAAGCGGTAGAAGAGGACCCGGTCGGCGTCCAGGCCCTTGGCCTCCACGTGGACACTGTGGTCGAACTCCGGGTGGGCGGTGGCCGTTCCGCGCCGTACGACGCGGCTGAAGCGCTCGTCGCGGGCGAGCTCCCAGCGCACCTGGACCCTGGCCCGGGGCATTCCGCTGCCGGGCTCGTAGGGGCGGGGGGCCAGCCGGGTCCACAGCAGGACCGAGCCGGGCAGCGGGTCCCCGGAGGCGACGCCGAGGGTGAAGGGGTCCTCGGTGATCTTCCTGGCGTCCAGCTCGGCGGCGCTCGCGGCGCCCGCGACGGGCAGGTTGACCGAGAAGGCGAGCACGGCGGCGGCGCCGGTGACGGTGAGGAAGCGGCGGCGCCCGAGCTGCTCGGCGGCCCGGCGCAGCTCCCGCTGCTGGTGCGATGCGGACGATGCTGTCATCTGTCCCTCCCCTGTCCGGTGGTGTACCCGGGCAGTCCACCGGCCCCGCGCATCGAACGGTTGTCGTGCTCGCGTCGCTCGGACGTCGGGCGGATGAGGAATGGGGAAGGGCGTACGCTGCGGCGGCATGAGCAACAGAATGTTGAACTCCGGTACGGGGGCGGCGTCGAGGACCGCGGTGGTGACGGGTGCGGGTTCCGGGATCGGCCGCGCGGTGGCGCTGGCCCTGACCGGGGCGGGCTGGTCGGTGGCGCTCGCCGGGCGGCGCCCGCGGCCGCTCGCCGAGACCGCCGAACTGGCCGGGGAGAATGCCCGGGTGATCACCGTACCGGCCGATGTGTCCAGATCCGAGGACGTGGACGCGCTCTTCACCTCGGTGCGCGAGTGCTTCGGCCGTCTGGACCTGCTCTTCAACAACGCCGGTACGTTCGGACCGCGTTCGGTACCGGTGGAGGAGCTGTCGGCGGCGGACTGGCGGGCGGTGGTGGACGTGAACGTGACGGGCGCGTTCCTGTGCGCGCAGGCGGCGTACCGGCTGATGAAGGACCAGGACCCGCAGGGCGGCCGGATCATCAACAACGGCTCGGTCTCCGCCCACACGCCGCGCCCGCACTCGGTCGCGTACACCACGACCAAGCACGCCATGACGGGGCTGACGAAGTCGCTGTCGCTGGACGGGCGTCCGTACCGGATCGCCTGCGGGCAGATCGACATCGGCAACGCGGCCACCGACATGACGGAGCAGATGCGGACCGGCATCCTCCAGGCCAACGGCGAGCTCGCCGCCGAGCCGGTGATGGCGGCGGCGGACGTGGCCCGCACGGTGCTCCACATGGCGGAGCTGCCCCTGGAGGCCAACATCCAGTTCGCGACGGTCCTGGCGACGGCGATGCCGTACGTGGGCCGGGGCTGACCGGGGCGGGACGGGCGCGGCCCGACCGAACCGTGCAAACCGGGACGGAGCGGACACCGGCGTATCGATCCGGCATGCGCTGCCCCTATGCTGACAGTCCTTCACCGGACCGACACAGAAGGAACACCACGTGCGCATAAGCTCCACCGGCCCGCTCGCGCTGGCCGCCGTCACCGCCCTGGCCGGATCGCTGCTCCTCGCGAGCCCCGCGTCGGCCGCCAAGCACCAGGGCGGGCTGCACCTGGGCAAGATCCAGTACGACAGTCCCGGCAAGGACAACCGCAGCAACACCTCGCTGAACGCCGAGTGGGTGGACATCCACAACAACGGCAAGACGAAGATCCAGCTCAAGGGCTACAAGCTCAAGGACAACACCGGCTACACCTACACCTTCGGCAGCCGCACGGTCGCCGCGGGCAAGACCGTCCGGGTCCACACCGGCAAGGGCAAGAACACCACCGCCCACGTGTACTGGAACCGCGGCTCGTACGTGTGGAACAACACCGGCGACAAGGCCCGGCTGATCAAGCCGAGCGGCAAGCTCCTCGACTCCTGTTCCTGGACGAAGACGGGCAACGGCACCAAGAACTGCCACTGACCCGGCGGCCGGCCGGGCACCGGGCCCGGCCGGTACACAGGGGCCGTGTCGGCACGGCGACGGGTGGCCGAACAACGGGCGACCATCTCCTGGGACTACGATCGCGGCACCGCAGCGAGACCAGGAGTACCGACCGTGTCCGAACCGCGCATCGCCGTTTCCGTCGTCACCATGGGCGACCGTCCGCAGCAGGTCGAGGCCCTGCTGCGCTCGGTTGCCGGGCAGGACGTCCGTCCCGCCCGGCTCGTCGTCGTGGGCAACGGCACCTCTCTCCCCGACTTCGCCGCGTTCCCCGGCCTGTCGGACCTCTCCGGCGGTGTGACGGTGATCGAGCTGCCGGAGAACCTGGGCTGCCCCGGCGGCCGCAACGTCGCCCTCGACAGGCTGGCGGAGTTCGGCGACGTGGACGTGGTCATCGAGCTCGACGACGACGGACTCCTGGTCGACGACGGGGTGTTCCGCAAGGTCCGGGACATGTTCGCCGCCGACCCCCGGCTCGGGATCATCGGCTTCCGGATCGCCGACGAGCACGGCGAGACCCAGCGCCGCCACGTGCCCCGGCTGCGGGCCGGTGACCCGATGCGGCCCGGACCGGTCACCGCCTTCCTCGGCGGCGGCCACGCCTTCTCGATGAGGATGCTGGCCGAAACCGGGCACTGGCCCGCGGAGTTCTTCTTCACCCACGAGGAGACGGACCTCTCCTGGCGGGCGCTCGACGCGGGCTGGAAGATCCTCTACGAGCCCGATCTGCTGCTCCAGCACCCCAAGACGTCCCCGGCCCGGCACGCGGTCTACTACCGGATGACGGCCCGCAACCGGGTCTGGCTGGCCCGCCGCCACCTGCCCCTCCCCCTGGTCCCGGCGTACCTGGGCACCTGGACCCTGCTGACACTGGCCCGCACCCGCTCGGCGACCGGGCTGCGCGCCTGGGCCGGCGGCTTCGCGGAGGGCGTCCGCACCCCGTGCGGGCGGCGGCGGCCGATGCGGTGGCGCACGGTGTGGCGGATGACGAAGCTGGGCCGGCCGCCGGTCATCTGAGCCGCCGCCGGCCGTCCGGGCGTTTGCCGGTCCGCGGGGCCGTCAACTGCCGTCGTACGGGAGGATCTGGCGCAGCAGGCCCTTGGGGTGGCCACGTTTGCGCCATTCTCTCGGGTAGCCGATGGAGACCTCCTCGAAGCGCACCCCGTCGTACCAGGTGGTGCGCGGGATGTGCAGATGGCCGTAGACCACCGCCGCCGTGTTGAAGCGCCGGTGCCAGTCGGCGGTGAGCGTGGTGCCGCACCACTGGGCGAACTCCGGGGACCACAGCACGTCCGTCGGCTCGCGCACCAGCGGCCAGTGCCCGGCGATCACCAGCGGGACGCTCCGGTCGTGGGCCGCCAGGCGCCGCTCCGTCTCCGCCACCCGGGCCCGGCACCACTCCTCGCGGCTCGGGTACGGGTCGGGGTGCAGCGTGTACTCGTCCATGCACACCACACCGGTGCGGTGCGCGTACGCCAGCGACTCCGCCTTGGTCGTGGTGCCCGGTGCCAGGAAGCTGTAGTCGTACAGCACGAACACCGGCGCCACGGCCGCCGGCCCGCCGGGTCCGCGCCACACCGGGTACGGGTCCTGCGGGGTGTCCACCCCGAGGCTCCGGCACAGGCCGACCAGATGCTCGTAGCGTTCCCGGCCCCGCAGCCGGACCGGGTCGCGCGGGGTCGTCCACAGCTCGTGGTTGCCCGGGGTCCAGATCACCCGCGCGAACCGGTCCGCGAGCAGCCGCAGCGCCCGCTCCACGTCGTCCGGCCGCTCCGCGACGTCACCGGCGACGATCAGCCAGTCCTCGTCCGAGCCCGGTCTCAGGGACTCCAGGACGGGGCGGTTGTCCGCCACGGCGGCGTGCAGATCGCTGACGGCCAGCAGTGCCCCGCGGCTCGTCCCGGTACGTTCGGACATGCAGAACCTTCCCGCCGGTCGACTGGAGGAAATACTGCCCCACCCCGGTCCCGGCCGGGGCCGGGGCCGTCGGAGCCCGGCCGCCGGAACTGGCGGCCTCGATCGGCGGGGGGATGATGGAGACGTCCGCGGACGCGGTACGGGACCGTCGGCAGAGCCGGGAGAGGGAGCTGAGGGACAGGTGGACGGCAAGACCCTCCCGGGCGCGCCGGGGTACGACGGGCTCCCGTTCGCGGACAGCGCGGCCGGGGCGCTGCTGGACGCGGACGGGATGGTCGTCGGCTGGACGCCCGCGGCGGCGGAGCTGTTCGCGCTGACGGCCGAGGAGGTCTGCGGCCGTCCCGCCGTGGAACTCCTCGCGGACCCGGCCTCCCGTCCCCTGACGCCCGAGGGCCACCGCGGCGCCGCCTGGTCCGGCGAGGCCGTGGTGCGCACCGGCCGGGGCGAGGACATGAACGTCGTCTTCCACGCCCTGCCGCTCGCGGACACCGGCACCAAAACCGACGGCGCGGGCCGGTACTTCGTGCTCTGGGCCCCGGTGGGGACGGTGGACCGGTGGCGGCAGGACCAGGCCTTCACCCGGGAGCTCTTCCTCCAGGACCGGCTGGGGCTCGCCGTGTTCGACGCGGAGCTGCGGCTGGTCAGGACCAACACCCATCTGCTGCCGTACACCGGCCTCCTGCCGGACCTGCGCGGCCACCGCCTCGGGGACTTCCTGGAGCCCGAGGGCGCGGCGGCGGTCGAGGAGCAGCTGCGCGAGGTGCTGCGCACGGGGCGTCCGCTGATCCTCGCGAAGGAGACCGTGCGGACCATCGAGGACCCGGGCGGCGGGGCGGTGATGGGCGTCTCCGCCTTCCGGCTCCAGGCACCGGACGGGGAGGTCTTCGGGGTCACCGCGCTGTTCACGGACGTCACCGAGCAGCGTCGCTCCGACGAACGCCTGGCGATCCTGCACCGGGCCACCGCGGCCGTCGGCGGTTCGCTGTCGGTCGCGGGGACCGGCGAGGAACTGGCCGATGTGCTGGTGCCCGAGCTGGCCGATCTCGCGGTGGTGGAGATCGCCGAGGCGGTGTTCACGGGCGAGGAGCCGGTCCCGGGCGAGGACGGGCTGCTGCCGCTGCTGCGGACGGCGGTGGCCGGAGCGGACCCCGGGGGAAAGACGCCGCGAGGGGCACCGGACGGTGCGGCGGTACGGGCCGACCCGCGCTGCGCCCCGGTGGTGGACCACTCCTCGGCCTCCATGACCGCCCCGCTGCGGGCCCGGGGCAGCTTCCTGGGGCGGGTGACGGTACGGCGCGGCCCCGGGCGGTCCGGCTACACCCTGGCCGATCTGGACCTGCTGGGCGAGATCGCCGCGCGCGCCGCCCTCGCCGTGGACAACGCCCGCCGCTACACCCGGGAGCACCGGGCCGCCGTGGGCCTCCAGCGCAGCCTGCTGCCGCCCGCGCAGGCGGAGACCGTCGCCGTGACCACGTCCGGTTTCTATCTGCCCGCCGACACCGCGACCGGCATCGGCGGCGACTGGTTCGACGTGATCCCGCTGTCCTCCGCCCGGGTCGCCCTGGTCGCCGGGGACGTGGTCGGGCACGGCCTGGGGGCGACCGCCACCATGGGGCGGCTCCGTACCGCCGTGCGCACCCTCGCCGATCTGGACCTGGAGCCGGACGAGCTGATGGTCCACCTCGACGACCTGGTCTCCCAGCTCCGCGACGAGCCGGACGACGGGAGCGTGCAGCCCGCTTCGCTCACCCGTACGGAGGAGAGCGGGGCGGGAAATGGTCACCGGGCCGCCGATCCGGTCGGCGCCACCTGTCTGTACGCGGTCTACGACCCGGTCTCCCGGCGCTGTGCGATGGTCTCCGCCGGGCATCCGCCGCCCGCCGTCGCCGCCCCGGACGGCACCGTCTCCTACGTGCCGCTGAACCCGGGGCCGCCGCTGGGCGTCAGCGGTCTCCCGTTCGAGGTGACCGAGATCGAGCTGGCGCCCGGCAGTCTGCTCGCGCTGTACACCGACGGGCTGATCGAGGGCCGCGACAGCGACCTCGACGCGGGCATGGCCGAGCTGCGCCGCCGTCTCTCCCGCCCCGGCGTCACCACCGCACCGCTGCGGGAACTCGGCCGGGAGATCGTCGCCGCCCGTCCCCCGCACCAGCTCGCCGACGACGTCACGCTGCTGCTCGCCCGTACCCACGCGGTGCCGTCCGAGGACACCGCGGTCTGGCCGGTGGACGCCGACCCGGTCGCCGTCGCCCGGGTCCGGCAGGACGCCGCCCGTCAACTGCGGGACTGGGGGCTGGAGGAACTGGTCTTCACCACCGAGCTGGTCCTCAGTGAACTGGTCACCAACGCCATCCGGCACGCGGGCGGCCCGGTCGAGGTGCGGCTGATCCGCGCGAAGCAGCTGACCTGCGAGGTCTCCGACCCCAGCGCCACCCAGCCGCGGATGCGCCGGGCCCTGCTCACCGACGAGGGAGGGCGCGGCCTGTATCTGGTCGCCCAGCTCACCACCCGCTGGGGCAGCCGCTACACCCGGCACGGCAAGACGATCTGGGCCGAGCAGCCGATCCCGGACGCCTGAGTCCTGCGGGGAGTGCGCACCCCCTTGAGGGCTCCGCCGTCACCATGCTAGAAAACGCTTACTACGGCGCCGTCCACGCACGCACCCACTCCTCCCCCCGGAGTTCCGATGACATCTGCCTGGTCCCGTCGCGCCCTCCTCGCCACCGGCGGTGGCGCGGCGCTCGCCCTCGGCCTGCCGTCCCCCGCCTCTGCCGACACCTCTCTCGCGAGGGCCACCGCGGCCTTCGCCGGCTCCGTGACCGCCGACGGCGACGACGCGTTCGCCGCGCTGCGCGCGAAGTGGCGCGAGCTGTACCTGGGCAGCGGCTTCAGCCCGACCGCCGAGCCGTTCAGATCCAAGCTCGCCGAACTGGGCGCCCAGGCCGCCGCCCACCGCGCCGCCATGGCGCCCGCGACCGGCTCGCTCTGGCCGGATCTGGTCTACCTGGACCCCGACCCGGACACCGACACCGAGTCCTTCGGCTTCTCCGCCAACATGAACACCGGCTACAACCGGCTGCGCACCATGGCGGAGGCGTACGTCCAGCCCGGCACCGGCCTCACCGGCGACACCGCCCTGCGCGACGCGGTCGTCACCGGCCTCGACCACCTCCACGCCGACGTCTTCAACCCGGCCACCGCCCGCTACGGGAACTGGTGGAACTGGCAGATCGGCGCGCCCCAGGCCCTGATGGACACCTGCGTCCTGCTCCACGACGAGCTGACGGACGCTCAGCGGGCGGCGTACTGCGCGGCGGTCGACCACTTCCTGCCGGACTCGGCCGTCGGCTCCTACACCGGCACCAGCACCGGCGCCAACCGTGTCGACCTGTGCCGGGGGATCATCCTCCGCGGCATCGTCGGCGCGAACGCCGGCAAGATCGCGCTGGCCGTCGCGGCGCTCTCGCCGGTCTTCCCGTACGTCACGAAGGGCGACGGCTTCTACCCGGACGGCTCGTTCGTCCAGCACACCAACATCCCGTACATCGGCGGCTACGGCGCGGTGCTCAACGACGGGCTGGGCCGGCTCTTCGCCCTGCTGCGCGGATCGGCCTGGGAGATCACCGACCCGGGCAGCCGGCAGTTCCTCGACACCATCGAGGCGGCCATCGCCCCGTTCATCCACGACGGGCTGATGATGGACAACGTCTCGGGCCGCGGGATCACCCGCGTCGGCACCAGCGACCACACCCGCGCGCACGGCGTCATGGCCTCCATCGTGCTGCTGGGCCTGGGTGCCGAGCCCGGCGAGAACGCCCGCTGGCGGGCCATGGTCAAGGGCTGGCTGGTCCGCGACCGCTACGCCCCCGCGCTCGCGGACGGTTCGCTGAGCCTGGTCAACACCGCGCGCCTGCAGGCCCTCCTCGACGACGCGAGCGTCACCGCCGCCCCCGAGCCGTCCGCGCACCGCGTCTTCCACCACATGGACCGGGTCACCCACCGCCGCCGCGGCTGGGGCGCCGGGCTCTCCATGGCCTCGGCGCGGATCGCCCACTACGAGTTCGGCAACGGGGAGAACAAGCGCGGCTGGCACACCGGGGCGGGCTGGCTCCAGTGGTGGGGCTCGGAGACGAACCAGGACCAGTACTCCGACGCGTACTGGCCGACCGTCGACCCGTACCGGCTGCCCGGCACCACCGTCTCCCGGAAGAAGATGGCCGACGGGCAGGGCGGCGCCTGGGCCAACCCGGTGCCGGACACGAAGTGGGTCGGCGGCACCGGCGACGGCGAGTTCGGCACCACCGGCCAGCACCTCCAGGGCCTGGCGAGCACCATGCACGCCCGTAAGTCGTGGTTCTGGCTGGACGACTGCGTGGTGTGCCTCGGCTCCGGCATCACCTCCGCCGACGGCGCGGCCGTGGAGACGGTGATCGACAACCGCTTCCTCGGCGCCGGCGGCACGCGGCGGCTGCTGCTCGACGGCCGGGCCCAGCCCACCGACCAGGGCTGGGCCACCACCCGCACCACGAAGTGGGCCCATGTCGACGGGCACGCCGGATACGTCTTCCCCGGCGGCACCGCCCTGCACGCGCTGCGCGAGGAACGCACCGGCACCTGGCGGGACGTCAACGACGGCGGCACCACCACCCCGCTGACCCGCCGGTACCTGACCCTCTGGCAGGACCACGGCACCGACCCGGTGAACGGCTCCTACGCGTACGTCCTGCTGCCGGGCGCGAGCGCCGAGCGCACCGCCGCCCGCGCCGCGGACACCGGCTGGCTGCGCATCCTCGCCCAGGACGCGGACCGCACCGGCATCCAGGTCCCGTCGCTCGGCTTCACCGGGGTCACCTTCTGGGCGGCGGGCACGGCGGGCCCGGTCACGGTCGACGCGCCGGTCTGCGTACAGATCCGCGAGAAGCGCGACGGCACGGCCACCGTCTGCGTCGCCGACCCGTCCCGCACCGTCACCGGCCTCACGCTGACCTGGCGCCGCCCGGTCAGGTCCGTGCTGTCCCGGCCGGCGAGCGTCGGCGACGTACGCACCGGCTCCTCGCTGACCCTGACGTTCGGCGATCTGAGCGCGAGCGCGGGCGCCACGCACACGGTGCGTGTCCGGCTGAGGTGACGGGAGGCCGGATCACCCGGCAACGGACGGGCCGCCCGGCCGCAGGCCCGCTTCGAGCAGGGCCACCAGCCGGGCGACCCGGTCCCGCTCACCGGTCCGGTCGGGCCCGCCGGTCATGAGCAGATGGTGGAGGGTGCCGACCAGGGCGAGGGCCGCGGCGGCGGTGTCGGCCGCCTCCGCGACCCGGCCGCCCCGGCGCTCCGCGTCCAGGTAGGCGGTGACCGCGTCCTGGACGGTGCCGAAGCCCGGGGCGCCGCCGGCCAGGGCCGCCCGGATCCGGGCGGAGGCCGCGGGGCGGGCGAGCGCCAGCCCGGCGACGGTGGGCCCGGCCGAGGCCAGCAGGGCCAGCGCGACGTCGAGCAGGTTCGCCCCGACGGTGTCCCGCCCCGCCCGGTCCGCCAGCCCTTCGGCATGCCGGGCCACCCGGGCGAACCGGTCCAGCACCAACTCCGCGACGAACTCGTCCAGTCCGTCGAAATGGGCGTGCAGCAGCCCCTTCGCGCAGCCCGCCTCGCCGGTGATCGCCCTGCTCGTCAGGGCCCCCGGCCCCTCGCGCTCCAGCACCCGCTCCGCGGCGGCGAACAGCCGCTCGCGCACGTCCGGAGTCGTCACACCACGCGGGGACATGGGCCCCTCCCTCTCTCCCTGTTTACAGTATGGGCATTTGCCCATACCTTTGCTCCCATCATGAATGGGCACTTGCCCATACTAGGCCGTTTCCATCGGGAGCACCGGATGCGACAGATCGTCAACGAGAGCCAGGACCAGGCGTGGAACGGTTACGAGGGGACGTACTGGGCCGAGAACCAGGACCGTTGGGACGACGTGAACGACGGGTTCAACGAACTCCTGCTCTCCGCCGCCCGGATCGCGGAGCGGGACCGGGTGCTCGACCTCGGCTGCGGGGCGGGCCGCACCACCCGGCTGGCCGCGCGGCGGGCGAGCGGCGGAAGCGCCACGGGGGTGGACCTGTCGGCCCCGATGCTCGCCCGCGCCCGGGAGTCGGCGCGGCGGGAGGGCCTCGGCAACGCGGAGTTCGAGCGGGCCGACATCCAGGTCCATCCGTTCGGGGCCGGTTCGTTCGATGTGGCGGTGAGCCGGTTCGGGGTGATGTTCTTCGCCGACCCGGTGGCCGCGTTCGCCAATGCCGGGCGGGCGCTGCGGCCCGGCGGCCGGCTCGCCTTCGTCTGCTCCGCCGACCCGGGCCGGACCGAGTGGCTCGGCGCGATCCGGGGGCTGGACGGAATCCTGCCGGTCGGCGATCTGGGCGCCCCGGGCGCCCCGGGCATGTTCTCGCTGGCCGAACCATCGGCCCTACGGGAGGTGCTGTCCGGCGCGGGGTACGAGGCCGTCGGCACCGAGCGGGTGGAGGCGTACGGGACCTGGGGCCGGGACGCCGCCGACGCGGCCGCCTTCCTGCTGGGCTCCGGGCCGGGCCGGCATCTGCTGGGCCAGGTCGGCGCGGACGACCGGGAACGCGCCCGGGCCCGGCTCGTCGGCCTCCTGCGGCCGTACGAGCGGGACGGGGCGCTCCGGTTGCGTACCGCGGCCCTGCTGGTCACCGCCCGGCGCCCGGGGTGAGCGCGGGGCGGTGACCTTCGGGCCCCGGGTTTCAGGCCGCCGCCTTGTCGGAGGAGGCGGACGCGGACGCGGGTGACGGTGCGGTGCGCAGCGTCAGCAGGGCGGCGAGGCCACCGGCCACGGCGAGGACCGCGGCCCCGACGAAGGCGGCGGAGAAGCCGTCGGTGAGGGCCACCGGGTCACCGAGCTCCCGGGAGCCGTTCGCGGCGGCGATCGCGGTCATCGCGGCGAGGCCGAGCGCGGAGCCGACCTGGTAGCTGGTGTTGACGATCCCCGAGGCGAGGCCGCCCTCCTCCGGCCGGGCGCTGGACAGCGCGGTGCCGAGCGACGGGATGAACGCCAGGGACATGCCCACCGCCGAGAGCAGCGAGGCGGGCAGCACGTCGACCAGGAAGCTGCCGTCCGGGCGGGCCAGCGAGAGCCAGAACATGCCCGCGCCGAGCGCCAGCAGGCCCAGGACGATCAGCGGCTTGGGTCCGAAGCGGGAGATGAGCCGCGGGGCCAGGACGATCATCATGATCATGATGGCGACGGTCATCGGCAGCAGCGCGGCGCCGGAGGCGAAGGCGCCCAGGCCCAGGACCTGCTGGAGATAGAGGTTGAGGAAGAACCACATCGGAATCCAGGCGGCGGCCATCAGCAGCTGGGCGATGTTGGCCCCGGCCAGGTTGGGCGCCCGCCAGATCCCCGGGCGCATCAGCGGTTCGCGCCGCTTGGACTGGATCACGACGAAGGCGGCGATCAGGACCACCCCGGCGAGCAGGACCAGCCAGGTCTCGCCGGAGCCCCAGCCGGTCTCGGGCGCCCGGACGATGGCGTAGACGGCGGCGGCCAGGCCCGCCGTGACGGTGACCGCGCCGGCCAGGTCGATCGAGCCGCGCCGCCCCGCGCCCGCGGGCATGACGGCGGGCGTGGCGATCAGGACGATCAGCGCGACGGGGATGTTGATGTAGAAGACCCAGGGCCAGCTGAGGTACTGGGTGATGACGCCGCCGAGGAAGACCCCGGCGGTGCCGCCGGCCGGGGCGGCCGCGCCGTACAGGGCGAAGGCCTTGCCGAGCTCCTTGGGGCGCGAGCCGAACAGCGTCATCAGCAGGGTGAGCGCGGACGGTGCGATGAGTGCGGCACCCACGCCCTGGAGGGCGCGGCCGGTCAGCTCGACCCAGACCTCGCCCGCGAGGCCGGCGGCCAGCGAGCCCGCGGCGAGGACGACCCATCCGGCGCTGAACAGGCGGCGGGCGCCGAGGAGGTCCGAGAGGCGTCCGCCGAGCAGCAGCAGTCCGCCGAAGGCGACGACGTAGGCATTGAACACCCACGACAGGTTCTCCTGGGAGAAGCCCAGGTCGGACTGCATCTTGGGCAGGGCCACCCCGATGATCGAGGTGTCCATGATGACCATGAACTGGGCCAGGGCGATCAGGGCGAGCGCGGACCATCTCCGCGCATCGGCGGGCGCTTTCGACGCGCCGGACGCGCCGGACGCGTTTCGTGCGGTTGATGCGGACATCGCAGAACAACTCCTATACCGGAGGGGGGTATCGACGCGAAGGAATATACCCCCTAGGGGTATCGATGGCCACCCCTTGGGCTCCCGAGTGCGACTGGCGCGATCCGACCGGCACCGCATGCCCTCCGGATCTCCGTCCGGTAGCTTCCACCGGCGAGTTGACGGAGCGTCGGCCATGGGACACGGCCCGGCGAACCGCATGAATCCCCGTGGAACGGAGCAGGTCATGACGGAGACGTACCGCGCGGTGGAGTTCTCGGAGTACGGAGAGCCCGAAGTGCTGCGCGTGGTGGAACGCGCGCTGCCCGCCCCCGGACCCGGACAGGTGCTGCTCGCGGTCCGTGCCGCCGGAGTGAATCCGCTGGACTGGCAGCTGCGCAGCGGGGCCGTCGCCGGGATGATGCCGGTGGAGTTCCCGTTCGTACCCGGCGGCGACGTGGCGGGGGTCGTCGCGGCCACCGGCCCGGACGTGACCGGACTCGCCGAGGGTGACGAGGTGTTCGGCTCGATCGGCTCCGGCGGCTACGCCGAGTTCGCCCTGGCCCCGGCGGCGCGACTGGCCCGCAGGCCCGCGGGGGTGCCCTGGGAGGTCGCGGCCGGACTCCCGGTGGCCGTCAACACGGCGTACCAGGTGCTGACCGACCTCGGCCTGGAGCCCGGGGAGACCCTGGTGGTGGACGGGGCGGCCGGTGGCGTGGGGTCCGTGGCCGTACAGATCGCCCGGCACCTCGGCGCGACCGTGATCGGCACGGCGAGCGAGCGCAACCACGCGTATCTGCGCTCGCTCGGCGCCGAGGCCGTGACGTACGGCGAGGGCCTCGCCGAACGGGTGCGCGCCATTGCGGCGAAGGGGGTGGACGCGGCGTTCGACGCCGCCGGAAAGGGCTCGCTGCCCGCACTCGTCGAGCTGGCCGGCGGACCGGAACGCGTGGTCACCATCGCCGACCACCGGGCGGCGGAGCACGGTGTGCGCTTCGCCTTCGCCGGTCCCGAACGGGTCCGCGAGCGCCTCGACCGGGCGGCGGAGCTGGTGACGGCCGGTGCGCTCGCCCTGACCGTGGCCCGGACGTACCCCCTGACCGGTGCGGCCGACGCCCACCGGGAGAGCGCGGCGGGCCATGTGCGCGGCAAACTGATCATCGTCCCGGCCTGAAAGCCGCCCAACTGGCCTTTCCCGCAAGGGATGAGAGAGGATGCACGCGACATCGGTACGTCTCGGCGCGCCCCGCGCGTACCGCGCGCACGTCTTCGGCCTGGAGGAATCGGTGGCAGTCCAGCGGATCACGTCCCGCAACGCCCGTTTCCAGCAGTTGCAGACACTCCTCGGCAACCGCACCAAGCGGGGACGGGCCAAGGAGTTCCTGGTCCAGGGCGTCCGCCCGATCACCATGGCCGTGGAGCACGGCTGGACCGTGCGCTCCCTGATCCACGACGCCGACCGCCCGCCCTCCCGGTGGGCCGAGGACCTGTTGCGCCGGGTCGGCGCCGAACGCATCGCGATGGCCCCGCAGTTGCTCGCCGAGCTGAGCGAGAAGGGCGACGGGGCCGCGGAGTTGCTGGCGGTGGTCGGGATGGAGCCGGACAGTCTGGCGCGGATCACGGTCCACGAGGACTTCCTCGGCCTGCTCTTCGACCGGCCGACGCAGCCCGGCAACATCGGCAGCATCGTGCGTTCGGCCGACGCGATGGGCGCCGACGGCCTGATCGTCACGGGGCACGCCGCGGACCCGTACGACCCGAAGTCGGTACGGGCCTCCACGGGTTCCCTCTTCTCCGTGCCCGTGGTGCGCAGCCCCTCGCACCGCGAGGTCATGGAGTGGCTGGACGGGGAGCGCGCCCTGGGCCGCCCGGTGGCCGTCGTCGGCACGGACGAGAACGGCGACGCCGGGATCTCCGAATTCGACCTGACCCAGCCGGTCCTGCTGCTGATCGGCAACGAGACGGCGGGCCTCAGCACGGCCTGGCGCGGGCTCTGCGACCATGTGGTCAGCATCCCGATGACCGGTTCCGCCAGCTCGTTGAACGCGTCGAACGCCGCGACCGTCGTCCTCTACGAAGCCCGCCGCCAGCGCCTCGCACGCGCCGGCCGCGCCCCGCTCGCCTCGGCCGTCCCGGCCCCGCGTTCGTAGCCCGGGAGCCGGCGCCCGGTGGCTGCTTGCCGGCCGGCGCCGTGAACCGCCGGGCTCACCGGCCGAAGCTCCGGTACCACCGGATCTCCCCGTCCTGCCGTACGCGGGTGGGCGCGAGCCCGGCGGCAGCGGCGACACCGGCGGACGCCCGGTGCTCCGGATGGACATGGGCGATGACGGTGTGCACCGACTGCCGGCCGAGCCAGTCGACGAGCCCCCGGGCCGCCTCGCCCGCGATGCCCCTGCCCTGCCACGGGGTCCCCACCACCCAGGCGACCTCGGCGACGGTCCCGTGCCCGGAGGCGGAGACCGTCGCCTGGACCGTGCCCGTCGGACAGGACTCGTCACGGAGCCGGATCACCCAGTTCAGCCAGGTAACGGCCGGATCGGGAGAGCCCGCGGTCAGCCGCCGGTAGCGCGACCGCAGGGCCTCCGGGCTCTCCGGCGCCCCGCCGATGAACGTGTGCAGGTCCGGATCGGACAGCACCGGGGCCATCTCCTCGGCGTGCCCGACGCGCAACGGCACCAGGTCGAGCCGCTCCGTACGGATGCCCCGGGCCACGAGAACGCCCACGCCGCACCCCCCCCATTGGCCTGTCGATGTCCTGCGGTCCGTCCGACGGAACGGTACGCCTCATGGAACGATACGCCTCACGCGCCGAAGGCGGCGGACACGGTCCGGTCCGCCGGACCGAGCACCGCCCGCACAACCTGGCCGAGGTCGCACCGGTGGGCACCAAGAACGGCGAGTCGCCGGGACAGTGGCGCGACGACGCGGCGACAGAGGTCGGGCGAGAGCTTCGGCGCGAAGTTCCCCTGCACTGACTGTTCCAGCAGAGGCCCCATCACCTCAGGGCCGGTCGGTCTCCAGCGTGCGCACCATCACCGCGTACACGGGAGAGTCGTCCGAAGGCTTGGCCTCGTCCCGCTTCTCGTAGCCCCACTCCTCGTAGAGCGCCTGCACCTTGGGATGGGTGGAGTCGACGAGGAGCGTCACGAAGTCGACGTCTGACGAACGAATCAGCTCGTCATGGATCTGCCGTGCCCGGCCGGTACCCTGCCACCGGGGCGTCACCATCAGCTCGGACAGTGCAAAGATCCGGCCGCGCACATCCCTGGGCCGACCCGTTCCCTTCCACCATCCGCCCGGTTTGAAATTCGAACCGTACGCGTACCCGACCGGACCGCCGTTCTCCCACCCCGAGACGCACCGCCAGTCCTCGCGTCCCGACCACAGGTCGACAAAATGCGAGAACCTTTCGCGCGAGTGGAACGGGTCGGGATCGTGCGCGTACACCTCGTCATGAATGTCCAGGAGAAGGGACCGGACGTCTCGTGCGTCGCTGTGCGCGTACCACTTCAGGTCCATCGGCGTGACTCCTCGATCCAGTTCACGACCTCGGGCGCCTTCGCCCCCGTGGCCTCGATGACTTGGCGCGTTCTGGCAAGGGTGTTCATCGTGCGCTGGGACCCGGACACGGGCGGCAGCATGGCGTAGACCTTTCGGCCGGTCGCGCACGCCAATTCCACCTCCCCCTGTCTTGCCTGGCACAGCGAGAGATGCGCCGTGTAGAGGGCAGCATCACGGACCATGTCGCCAGGAATGGCGGCAAGAGTACGATGCAGGCAGGATTCGGCGCGTTCGTGCTCCCCGAGCGCCGTCCAGACGTACGACGACAGGGCGGCGAACTCGGCCGGGCCGTAGAATGCGATCCACGCCGACGACCGCTCACGCCTGGCCCGCCCAAAGGCCTTCTCCGCGAGGTCCAAGGCCCGCAATGACTCCACGGGCTGATGCAGCCTGGCCAAGGCGTTGGCCTGCCGCATGTGCCCCAGCGATGCATGCAACGGGTCGCGCCGTGCCACCGACGAGCGCTTCATCACCTCCGCACCGGCCGCCGCCTCGGCGTGGTTCTCCCGCTGGCTTGAGGCGAGCATCAGATGATCCCAGACCCGGTACATGGCCTCGCTGTCGCGCGCGAGGCCCGCAAGGGTGAGGGCCGTATCCAGGTGGGCGCGGGCGCGCTGCGGAGCGCTTGCGTCAATGGCCGCGAAGGCCGCCAGGCACCTGGCGTTGGACGCAAGTCGGTACATCCGGCGCCGAACACGGCCGGAGGCACCGTCGCCCACGAGCGAGGACTGGACACGAGCCGCGAGCTCGGCGGCCTGGTTCTCGACCCGCCGCGCTCCGCCGAGCCGGTCACCGCGCAGCAGTTCGGTGTACTCCTGGTGAAACCGATCGGCGTCGGGCTGTCCCAATCGCGAGGCGCCGGCCGCGGCAGAGGCGGCGACGACGGTTCCGGTCGCCGCAACAAGGAAGGTTCGGCGATGCACTGGGCCCTCCGCTTGTGCGGCAGTACGTGGGGGGTCGAACCCTAGAGCCGACACAGGACACCCGAACACCGCTTCCAGCGCGGCGCAGGTGCGACCGATCGGCCTGCGGGTGCTCCCATTGAGCAGATTCCGCACCGTCCGCGCGGACACATCGCCCGGCTTACCCCCGAGTGCTTCGAGTGCGACGTTCATCCGACGCGCCAACTCGTCCTGCGTGACGCCAAGTCCATCCATCCGGCTCTTGAGGATGACGTTCGCTTCCATGCCACCGAACGTAGCCGCGCCCGTACTGGCCGAACCAGCCGTCGGGTAATGCGGACGCAAAGTCTTCCGGTTGGCTGCGGGCAGGCCGGGGGCAACCCTTCCTGTACGCCGCCGTCGCAGGGTCGTTGACTGGTCATGCGCCTCCGGCAGGCCAAAGGACCTTCGGGAGGCCCCCAGAAGCACCAGGTCACGCCGCGTCCCTCCGACTACGGCTTCCTGCTGCCCGATCAGAGAGGAGCAGTCGCGTGACAACGCCCGAACCGCCCCGCACGCGCCCTGGCACCGGCGGCCGCACCCATGCACCCCCAGAACCCCGCCCGGGTGCGCCGAGCCGGGCCCTGGGAGTACGGGCGGCCGACGGCTGGGAGAGGTTCATGTGCCGCGTCGAGGCCCGGCAGGAGCCGGAGGAGTGAACCCGGTCGGTTCCGACGGCTACGAGCGTCACCCGCTCCTGGACACGCATGTCCGTGACATCGCCTCACGCGGGGAGGGTGTGCTCGTCGCCGTCACGCACGAGCTCCACAGCCACGGCACGGTCCGCATCGCGCACATCCGGCCCGCGTCCGGAGTCGAGTGGACGACCGCGGCCGACAACGTCCAGGCCGCTCGCCCCTGAGTAGCCGCCCGCAGATCGCCGTCCGCGCCCCCTGGCGCAGACGGATTCCCGCACCACACCCTTCAGCCCAAGGAGTCTCATGACCGCCTCTGCCTCCCTCCCCTCCCCCACACGGCCGTGGGGTGCGGGCCGGCTCGCGCCCTACCCGACGGTCATCCGTCGCCCCCACGCCACAGTCGCCATCGACCCCAGGACGCAGCTCGGGGTGTTCCGCGACCGCGCCGGGCAGGTGGTCGAGATGGGCAAACACGGCACCAGCTCCGGCACCGAGACCTCCACGACGACGAACTCGGACTCCCGGAACGACCAGGGTCACGATCAGGACAGCACGCAGGACTGATGGCCATGACCGAAGAGAGGCCGGTCCTGGTGGCCACCGAGGCGGACGACATCACCGCCGACATGGTGATCACCGAACTCAACCGGCGCGATGTGACGGTGGTCCGGTTCAACCCCGCCGACATCGGCGAAAACCTCACGGTCTCGGCTCGGTTCGGCACCTGCCCGGCCCCGGTGGTCGGGCAGGTGCGCACCCCGTCGAGAACCGCTGATGTGACCCAGGTCCGTTCGGTGTACTGGCGCCGCCCGGAATGGCCCACGTTTCCCCACCTGTCCGCTGACGACTCCCGGTTCGCGGCGGCGCAGGTCCGCTACGGACTCGGTGGCATCCTCTACGCCCTCGGCGGCCCGCTCTGGGTCAACCACCCCCTTCACGTTGCCGCAGCCGACTACAAACCCGCGCAGCTCGTTCTCGCCCAGCAACTCGGCTTCACCATCCCGCCCACTCTTGTCACCAACGACCCGGACGAGGCCCGCGAGTTCGTCCACGCTCAGGGTCAGGCAGTCTTCAAGACACTGCGATGGACCCCCTGCACGCGTGGCAGCGTGCCGGTGACGGGATGGGCTGCCCCCGTCGCCCCCGACGAGATCGACGACAGCGTTCGGGTCACGCCGCACCTGTTCCAGGCCCGCGTGGACAAGGTCGCCGACGTTCGCGTACTGATCGTGGGTCGGCACACGTTCGCCGTACGCATCGACTCCGACCTCCTGGACTGGCGCAAGGACTACAGTGCCCTGACCTACACCGTGGAGCACCTTCCCGTCCGGGTGGACAGGGCACTGCACGCCTACCTGGACCGACTGGATCTGGTGTCGGGAAGCTTCGACCTCGCGGTGGACCGGGCGGGGGACTACTGGTGGCTGGAGCTGAATCCCAATGGACAGTGGGGGTGGCTGGAGTCGGAGACCGGCCTCCCGATGTCCGCCGCCTTCGCCGACCTGCTCGTGGAAGGAGACCACCGATGACCGACCCTGCATCCGAGCGGCGCCGTCTGGCGGCGGTGCTCACGGACATGGGCGTTCTGACATCGCCCTGGCTCCGCAGGGCCGTCGAAGCCGTCCCTCGCGAGGAGTTCCTCCGCCCCGGAGTCTTCCTGGACGAGGGGCGGACCTGGCGGCCCGTCACCGCGCTCGGCACGGCCTCGGACGAGTGGCTGAAGACCGCGTACAGCGTCGACACCCTCACCACTCAACTCGACGGCCACCTCACCGCCGACCAGCTCTGCGGGTCCGTCGCAGGCGTGCCCACCTCGTCCTCGACCGACCCCGCCACGGTCGTCAGCATGATCGAGGCACTGGACCTCACGGCGGGACACCGAGTCCTGGAGATCGGCACGGGCACCGGTTACTCCACGGCCCTGATGTGCCACTGCCTCGGTGAGGACAACGTCACCACGGTCGAGGTCGACCCGCAGGTGGCAGCACGCGCCGATGCCGCTCTGGAAACCGTCGGCTATTCGACGTGGACGGTGACGGGCGACGGACTCCTCGGCCATCCGCGCCGGGCGCCGTACGACCGGGTCATCGCCACGTGCGCGGTCCGCCGCATCCCGTACACGTGGGTCCGGCAGACCAGGCCCGGTGGAATCGTCCTCGCCACGGTCGGCTCCTGGCCCTGGGGAACCGGTCTCGCGAAAGTCACCGTCGGCGAGAACGGCACGGCCGAGGGCGCCGTCATCGGGCGGTCTTCCTTCATGCAGGCGCGGGCCCAGGCGGTGACTCCCGTGGCGGGCGACCTCTCCGCGCGGACGGCGTACGCGGACAGCGAGCGGGCCGCGCTGGTATCTCCCCTCGTCCTGGAGGAGTGGATGCCCGCTTTCCTCGCGCAGCTCGCGGCGCCGGCTGCGCAGCTCGTTCGTGCCTCCCGCGGCGACGGCTCTCCCCTGCGGTACCTGTTCGATCCGGAGCGGGAGTCGTTCGCGGAGTTCATCGCCGACGGCGACAGCTGGACCGTCCGCCAGGGCGGCCCCGTGGCGCTGTGGGACGGCATCGAACGCTCCCTCGTCGCCTGGCGGGACGCCGGAGCACCGGGCATCGAAACCGTTCGGCTCCGTGTGACGGGCGGGTCCCATCTGTACGAGATCGGCCGGAACCCCTCGCTACGCTGGGAACACCGGCTCGGTTGAGTCGCCGTCCTCGCCAGGAGCGGCCCGCTCCTTCATGAAGAAAGGCCTCCGGCCTGCGTGTTCGCCGGCTGGAAGCCCTGGGTGGCAGACGAGTCAGGCTGTACGCCGGGTTCTGTCGCCCGGTCGCCTCGCGGCGGCCGGGGAGACGGCCATCCATCTAGGACCGGCATTGCTGCCGGTCTCGTGCGGTCTACCCGCGGACTCGGGCGGGCCGCCCTCGATCATCCGCGCAGGGCCGTCGTACGACGGCCCCTCTTGACCTTGCTCCGGGTGGGGTTTACCTAGCCGCCTGAGTCACCTCAGGCGCTGGTGGTCTCTTACACCACCGTTTCACCCTTACCGAGGACCGAGGTCCCCGGCGGTCTGTTTTCTGTGGCACTGTCCCGCGGGTCGCCCCGGGTGGCCGTTAGCCATCACCCTGCCCTGTGGAGCCCGGACGTTCCTCGGGGAGATCCGAGGATCCCCACGCGGCCGTCCGCCTGGCTCGTCTGCCGTGCCGACCATGGTACCCGGCCGGGGGCGGCCGGGAGTCCGGGGTCCGGAGGCCTGGTGCACGGTTGACCTTGTCGCGACGTCAGGGTTTCTACTGGCCGTATGCGTATCGGAGAGATGGCCGCGCTCGTCGGGGTCACCACGCGGACCGTCCGGCACTACCACCGCATCGGGCTGCTGCCCGAACCCGCGCGCCGGGCCAACGGGTACCGCGTCTACGGTGCGGCGGACGCCGTGGCGCTGGCCCGGGTGCGGCGGCTCACGGAGCTGGGGCTCGGGCTGGACGAGGTGCGGGAGACGCTCGCCGGTTCGGCGGGGCACGAGCTGATGGAGCTGCTGGCCGGGCTGGACGCTGACCTGGCCCGGCAGGAGGAGGCGATCCGGGAGCGGCGGCGCCGGCTGGCGCGGCTGCTGGAGGGGCCGGTCCCCGACGGGGAGCCGGTGTCCCCGGCCCTCGCCGAGCTGCTGGGGACGGGGCCGGTGACGGGTTCGCCCATGGCGGCCAGGGATCGCGAGCACCTGATGCTGCTGGACACCGCGGGGGCGGGCGGGGAGCTGCATGCCGCGTTGGCGCCGCTGGGCGAGGACCCGGCCGTGCACGCGCTGTACGAGCGGCTGGACGCGCTGGAAGGGGCCGCCGTGGACGATCCCCGGATCGGGCCGCTCGCCGCCGAGATGGCGGCCGCCGTACCGGACGCGGTGCTGGCGGTGATCCCCTCGGCCGAGCCCCTCCTGACCGGCCTGGGCGAGGTGCTGCTCGACGACTACGCGCCCGCCCAGGCCGAGACGGTGCGCCGGGTGATGGCGGCCCTCGCCCTGCGGAGGGCGTCGTGAGGGGGCGGCTGCGACTGCTGGCCGGGCACGAGATGCGCGCACTGCACAGCCTCTGGCTGTGGGTACGGGGGCGACGGCACGCGGTGCCCGACGGCGCCCTGGCGGTCGCGTACACCGGGCCGCAGACCGCGATGATGTACGGGCTGCTGTTCGTCTCCGTGGTCGAGACGGTAATGCTAGCTCTGCTGACCCCGTGGCCGGTGGTGCGCGCGATTCTGCTGGTGCTCGATGTGTACGGGGTGGTGTTCGTGCTGTCGACGCATGCCGCGTGTGTGACCCGGCCGCATGTGGTGGGCGCCGACGGTGCGCTACGGCTGCGCTACGGCGCCCGGTTCGACCTGCGGATCCCCGCCGGTGCGGTCACCGGGGCGCGGATCGAGCGGCGTTTTCCGGACCTGGGCCCGATGGCGGCCGACGCGGACGGAGTGCTGGATCTGGTGGTGGGCGGGCAGACTTCGGTGACCGTGGAGCTGGCCGGCCCGGTGGAGTTCGTACGGCCGCTGGGGAAGCGGGGGCAGGCGCACTCGGTACGGTTCCACGCGGACGATCCGGCCGCCGTCGTGGCCGCGCTCACCCGGTGGGAGCGGAGCGCATGACGAGTGCCCGTACGCTGGCGCGGGGCCCCGGTCCCGCCCCGTCCCCGTGCGTACGAAGGAGAACCACCGTGCTCGTGCTGTTGCCGCCCTCCGAAGGCAAGGCCGCCTCGGGGCGGGGGGCGCCCCTGAAGCCGGAGTCGCTGTCGCTGCCGGGTCTGGCCGAGGCGCGGGCGGCGGTCCTGGACGAGCTGGTCGGGCTGTGCGCGGCGGACGAGGAGAAGGCCCGCGAGGTACTCGGGCTGAGCGAGGGCCTGCGCGGCGAGGTCGCGAAGAACGCGGAGCTGCGCACGGCCGGTACGCGTCCGGCCGGAGAGGTTTATACGGGGGTGCTGTACGACGCGCTGGACCTGGCCTCCCTGGACGCGGCGGCCAAGCGGCGGGCCGGGAAGTCGCTGCTGGTCTTCTCCGGGCTGTGGGGTGCCGTGCGGGTGGGTGACCGGATTCCGTCGTACCGCTGCTCGATGGGTGTGAAGCTGCCGGGGCTGGGCGCGCTGGGGGCGTACTGGCGCGGGCCGATGGAGCGGGTGATGCCGGAGGCGGCCGGGGACGGGCTCGTTCTGGACCTGCGGTCCTCCGCGTACGCCGCCGCCTGGAAGCCGAAGGGGGAGACGGCCGGGCGCACGGCGAGCGTGCGGGTCCTGCACTCCCAGATGGTGGACGGGGTCGAGAAGCGTTCGGTGGTCAGCCACTTCAACAAGGCGACGAAGGGGCGGCTGGTACGCGACCTGCTGGTCTCCGGCGCGCGCCCGAAGCGTCCCGCGGAGCTGGTGGAGACCCTGCGCGAGCTCGGGTACGTGGTGGAGGCCGAGGCTCCGGCGCGGGCCGGGCGGGTGTGGTCGATCGATGTCGTGGTGACGGAGATCCACTGAGCCCCGGGGCGACGAACCACAGGCCTCACGCGTTGCACTCCGTGCAACTCTCGTTGCGTACGACGCTGTCGGCGCGGCAGGATGATGCCATGACCTCCTTCTCCGTGCTGGACCTCGCCCCCGTCGTGCCCGTCGTCGTCCTCAAGGATGCCGCCGACGCGGTGCCGCTCGCCCGGGCCCTGGTCGCGGGCGGGCTGCCGGTCATCGAGGTGACCCTGCGGACCCCCGCGGCCCTGGACGCGATCGGGGCGATCGCGGCGGAGGTGCCGGACGCGCTGGTCGGGGCGGGCACGGTGATCACCGTCGGCCATGTCGCCGACACCCTGGCGGCGGGGGCGCGGTTCCTGGTGAGTCCGGGGTGGACGGAGCGGCTGCTGGGCGCAATGCGGGAGTCGGGGCTGCCGTTCCTGCCGGGCGTCTCGACGACGTCCGAGGTGGTCGCGCTGCTGGAGCACGGGGTCACGGACATGAAATTCTTCCCGGCCGAGGCCGCGGGGGGCACGGCGTACCTGAAGTCGCTGGCCTCGCCGCTGCCGCAGGCCCGGTTCTGCCCGACCGGGGGCATCACGGCCGCCTCCGCGCCGTCCTATCTGGAGCTGCCCAACGTCGGCTGTGTGGGCGGGAGTTGGATGGTCCCCACGGACGCGGTCGAGGCGAGGGACTGGGCGCGGGTGGAGCGGCTGGCGCGCGAGGCGGCGGGGCTGCGGGGCTGAGCGCCACCTCGCCCCGCCGCCCGGATCACCTCAGGTGCGAGGTGTCGTTGACCAGCCGGACCGAGGCGTTGCCGTCCGCGTAGTACGCCACCGCCGAGACCGAGGCCGCCGAGAGCTCCATCCGGAACATGGCTTCCGGCGGGGCGCCGAGCGCCAGCCGGACCAGGGTCTTGATCGGTGTGACATGGGTGACCAGGAGGACCGTGCGGCCCGCGTAGCGGGCGGTGAGGCGGTCGCGGGCGGCGGCCACCCGGCGGGCGACCTCGGCGAAGCTCTCGCCGCCGCCGGTGGGAGCGGCCTTCGCGGAGGCGAGCCAGGCGTCCAGGTCGGGGCCGTAACGCTCGCGCACCTCGCCGAAGGTCAGCCCCTCCCAGGCTCCGAAGTCCGTCTCGCGCAGGCCTTCCTCGATCCCGACCTCCAGGCCGAGCCGGGCCGCGACCGCCGCGGCCGTCTCGCGGCAGCGGCGCAGCGGGGAGCTGACGATCGCCTCGACGGTGCCCCGGGCGGCCAGCGACCGGGCGATCCGCTCGGCCTGGTCGCGGCCGGTCGCGGAGAGCTCGGGGTCGCTGCCGCCGCTGCCGGAGAACCGCTTCTCGGGGGTGAGCGCCGTCTCGCCGTGCCGGAGCAGGACGAAGGTGGCGGGCGCGCCGAGGTCGGGCGCCGCACCCCAGCCGACCTGAGGGGTGGCGGAGGCGGTGGCGGCCTCCGGGGCGGCCGGGGCCTGCTTGCGGGAGGCCAGTGCGGCACGGGCCTTCGCCGCGCCCGCCGCCGCGTCGCCGGGCGGGCCGGCCGGGGGCGGCGGTCCACCGGCCCGCGACGTGTCGAGGGCCGCCGTCGAGGCGGACGGCCGCCACTGCTCGCCGCGCCTGCCCGCGTCCATCGCCTCGTTGGCGAGCCGGTCGGCGTGCTTGTTCTTCTCGCGCGGGATCCACTCGTACGTGACGGCGGAGCGCGGCAGGATCGCGGCGGCCCGTGCCGCGAGCGGCTTCATGTCGGGGTGCTTGATCTTCCAGCGGCCCGACATCTGCTCCACGACGAGCTTGGAGTCCATCCGGACCCGCACCTGGACCGCGCCGTCCGCCGAGGCGTCCGGCACCAGTGCCTTCACCGCTTCCAGGCCCGCGACGAGGCCCCGGTACTCGGCGACGTTGTTCGTCGCGACGCCGATGTACTCGGCGGCCTCGGCCAGGGTCTCCCCCGTCACCGGGTCGATGACGACGGCTCCGTAACCGGCGGGGCCCGGGTTGCCCCGGGAGCCGCCGTCGGCCTCGACGACGAACGGGCGCGGCCGGTCCATTACAGTCCCGACTCCGCCGTACGGACCAGGATGCGGCGGCAGTTCTCGCAGCGCAGGACGGTGTCCGGGGAGGCGGCCTTGACCTCGTTGATCTCGGTGATGTTCAGCTCCAGGCGGCAGCCCTCGCAGCGGCGCTGGTAGAGGCGGGCGGCGCCCACCCCGCCCTGCTGCCCGCGGAGCTTGTCGTACAGCTTCAGCAGGTCGGCGGGGACGGACGCGGCGACGACCTCGCGCTCCTTGGTGACGGAGGCGGCCTCGTCGTCGAGCTCCTTGGTCGCGGCGTCGCGGCGGGCGGCCACGACGTCGGTCTTGGCCTGGACGGCGGAGACCCGGTCGGACAGCTCGGTGACGCGCTCCTGGGCGGACTCGCGGCGCTCCATCACTTCGAGGACGACGTCCTCCAGGTCGCCCTGGCGCTTGGCCAGCGAGGCGATCTCGCGCTGGAGGCTCTCCAGGTCCTTCGGCGAGGTGACCGCGCCGGAGTCGAGGCGCTGCTGGTCGCGGGCGGCGCGCTGGCGCACCTGGTCGACGTCCTGCTCCGCCTTGGTCTGCTCGCGGGCGGTGTCGCTCTCCTCGGTCTGCGAGGCGACCAGCAGGTCGCGCAGCTGCGCGAGGTCGCTGGTGAGCGAGTCGATCTCGGCGTGCTCGGGCAGCGACTTGCGGCGGTGGGCGAGCTGCGACAGGCGTACGTCGAGGGCCTGGACGTCGAGGAGTCGGATCTGGTCGGCGGGCGCGGCGTTCAGTTGGGGGCTCCAGAAGAGTGGTGGGTGGTGGTCCAGGGGTCGGTGACCTGCTTCGAGACATGGACCCTCAGGTCCCATCCGTGGCGGTCGGAGATCGCGTCGAGCTGCGCGGCGGCCTGTTCGCACCAGGGCCATTCGGTGGCCCAGTGGGCGGCGTCGACCAGGCCGAGCGGGGATTGCTGGACGGCTTCGGAGGCCGGGTGGTGGCGCAGGTCCGCGGTGAGGAAGGCGTCGACGCCCGCGGCGCGCACCGCGTCGAAGAGGCTGTCGCCGGAGCCGCCGCTGACGGCGACCCGGCGCACCGTCGCCGAGGGGTCCCCGGCGAGCCGGATGCCCTGCGCGGTGGCGGGCAGCCGGGCGGCGGCGCGGTCGGCGAACCCGGCCAGCGTCTCGGGGTGGTCGAGCACGCAGATCCGGCCGAGGCCGCGGCGGCCCTTCGGGTCGGTGGGGTCCGGTACGAGCGGGCCCTCGACGCGCAGGTCGAGCGCGCCGGCCAGGGCGTCGGAGACGCCGGGGTCGGCGGTGTCGGCGTTGGTGTGAGCGACGTGCAGCGCGATGTCGTGCTTGATGAGGGTGTGCACGACCCGGCCCTTGAAGGTGTCGGCGGCGACCGTCGTCGTACCCCGCAGATAGAGCGGGTGGTGGGTGACGATCAGCTGGGCGCCGAGCGAGATCGCCTCCTCGGCGATCGCGTGGACGGGGTCGACGGCGAGGAGTACGCGATCGACGTCCGCGTCGGGGTCTCCGCAGACCGTACCGACCGCGTCCCAGCTTTCGGCCCGCTCGGGCGGCCAGAGAGCGTCGAGCTCGGCGAGGACATCAGACAGACGGGGCACAGGCAGAAGGCTACCTGCCCGCCGTGCCCCGCCGCCCATGGCTGTGGCCGGTCCGCGCGGACCGGCCACAGGCTGTTCGGTGTCCGTCACTTCACGAAGCCGGCCGCGTCGCGGGACCGGCACCCGCTCCACGGGGTCGGCCGCCCCGCACCATGGGGGCGACGCCCGCTCCACGGGACCGGCACCCGCTCCACGGGGTCGGCCGCCCCGGGAGGCCGGGCGCTTCGCGCGGCGGGGCCGCTCCGGGAGGCCGGGGCGCCTCGCGGGGCGGGGCCGCTCCGCGAGGCAGGGGCGCTTCGCGGGGCCGGCTACTTGACGAGGTCGGCGCGGAGGTCGTCGAGGACCAGGTTCGCGGCCGTGACGCCGAGGCCCAGGTACCAGGTCTCGTCGGGAACGTCCTTGGCCCGGCCCTCCTTGACGGCCTTCAGGTTCTTCCACAGCGGGTTGGCCTGGGTGGTGTCGCGCTTGGTGGCCTTCACGTCGCCGTAGACGCCGGTGAAGATCCAGTCGGCGTCGGCCTCGTCGATCTTCTCCGGGCTGATCTCGGCCGCGAGGTCGTCGATCTGCTGGTTCTTCGGCCGGGGCAGGCCGACGTCCTGGAGGATGGTGCCGATGAAGGACGCCTTCGCGTAGAGGCGGATGCGGTCGGGCATGTAGCGGACCATGGAGACGGTCGGCTTGTCCGGGCCGATGTCCTCGCCGAGCTTCTCGGCCTTGGCCCGGTAGTCCGCCAGCTCGCTCTTCGCCTTCTCGGTCCGGTCCAGCGCCGCGGCGTTGAGGAGGTAGTTCTCCTTCCAGGTGAAGCCCGGGCGGATGGAGAACACGGTGGGCGCGATCTTGGAGAGCGCGTCGTACTTGTCGGCGGCGCGCAGCTGACTGCCGAGGATCAGGTCGGGCTTCAGGTTGGCGATCGCCTCGAGGTTGAGGTTGTTGATCGTGCCGACGTTCTTCGGGTCGCCCGCTTCCTTCTTCAGGTACGAGGGGATCGCCGCGTCGCCCTCGGAGGGGGCGTAGCCGACCGGCTTCACGCCCAGCGAGACGACGTTGTCGAACTCGCCGACGTCCAGCACGACGACGCGCTTGGGGGCGGACTTGATCTCCGTCTTGCCCATGGCGTGGGTGAGGGTGCGGGGGAACTGCCCGGCCTTGGCGTCCGTCCCGTACTCCGCCGTCTTCTTCGCCGCGTCGCCGAAGTCCTTGCCGCCGGTGGCGACGGCCGCCTTCTTGTCGCCGCCGTCCGACTTGGCCGAGCCGCCCGAGCCCCCGTCGTCGCTGCCGCAGGCCGAGAGGGTGAGGGCGGCGGCCACCGCCAGGCCGACTGCGGCGGTGCCGCGGCGACGAAGGGACATCACGTGCTCCAGTCGAAGATCACACAGACAATGCTTAGGAGTGCCTAACCTTACTGACCCGATCCGGGCGCAGCACAACCGCCCCCGTCACCTCAGGCGAATCCCGTCATTGCCACCCTTATGCGTGAAGTGGCGAGTCGCGCGTTGTTCGGCTGGAAGTGCGATAACTACCTTCGGTTGCCGGAGGTGACCTTTCGATGACTCTCTGTGCCGCCGAGAACGAGACCTCGGCGGATCCTGGAGCGGCGGGGCGGCCGTACGCACCCGCGTTCACGATCGCCGCGGACGGCTCGTACGCGGCCCGGCTGGCACTCGCGGACGCGGCGGGAGCGGCCGGTGCGGACGACGGGAACGGCGCGGGCGGTACGGGCGAGGGGGCCTGGTTCGTGGAGCGCTGGACGCTCGACGGGCCCGAGCCCTACGCCGTGCCGCTCCCCCTCGGCCAGCCGGAGGAGCCGGACTCCGAGGTGCTGCCGCTGGCCGACGGCCGGGTGCTGATCCGGCGCCGGGTCGCGGACCGGCACGCGGTGTCGCTGCTCTACCCGACCGGCCCGGGGACGGGCGAGCTGCCGCTCGGCACCGTCGCCTGCGCGGAGCTGCGCCTGCTGCCGCCGACGCCGGACGGGACGTGCGCGTACGCCCTGTCGGCCGGGACGTACAGCACGTCCGTGTGGCGGGTGGCGGGCGGTGCCTTCGGGCCGGAGCGGGTGGCGCGGGTGCCGGGGCGGTGCTCCGGCGGCGTCTGGCTGGACCGGGCGGGCCGGATGCTGGCCCTGGACCGGGAGATGCCGGGCGGGGGCCCGGTCAAGGCGGTCGCCGTGGATCTGGAACGGGGTGGTGAGGTGAGCCCGCTGCTCCAGATCGCGCCGGAGAGCAACGACCGGCTGCTGCTGGCCGATCCGGACAGCGGGCTGCTGCTGATCCGCTCGGACGCGCCGGGCCACGACCGGCTCGGCTGGGGGGTGCTCGGCAGCTGCCTGCCGGTGCGCTTCCCGGAGTGCCTGCGGCTGCCCGATGCGGCGGTGACGCCGTTCGCCGTGCAGCCGGGGCAGATGCTGATGCCGGAGAACTGCGCGGTGGCGCTGCGGGTGGACGGGGCGTCGGGCGGCTGGATCGGGGTGTGGCGTCCGGCGGGGCGCCGGCTGCATCCGTTCGCCGCCCCCGAGGGCTGGCAGGCCGGCCGCGGGGTGTGGACCCGGGACGGGCTGCTGCGGCTGCCGTACGCGGACGGGGACACGGCCTGCGGGGTGGCGCTGCTGCGGGCCCCGGCGGACGACGGCCCCGCCGCCCGGCAGCTCGTGACGGCCCGCGGCGCAAGCGGTACGGAGGGCTCCGCCGCCGCCGCGCCGCTGCCCGTGTGCAAGCCGGTTCCTCTGGGTCAGGCGCCTCTGACGGGGCGGGCGTTGCCTGGTTAAAATCTGGGCCGGGCCGATCCGAGCACGAGGCCCTGCGCAGCCGTACCCGGAGGTCGTTCAGGCGGCCGACCGGGGCGCGGTGTGGCGTGATCGGCCCAGGTGACCACACGCAAGCGATCACAACGGGGTGACTTCCCACATGTCTGAAGCCCGAACCGACACGACCCAGCCGCGTCCCTCGGACGCGGAGCGGGCCGAAGCCGGCGGCTACGGAAAGCACCGAGGGGGTGAGTCGAGGGACGACGCGTCGGCACAGCCGCACGGCCGCCACCGCCGCCCCTCCGAGGGGGACGGCCGGGCGGCCTGACCGCGCGGCGAGAGCAAGAAGGTAACGGGTGGGCCCCGGC
>NZ_JBHJQP010000041.1:0-48772 GCF_042262625.1 Streptomyces sp. NPDC056347
CCGCCGGTCCGGGCGCCCGTGGCCCGGCCGGTGCCCGGCGGCGCGTTTGCGGGCCCGGTGCTCGGTACGGCCGAGGCCGGGGTGGAGCAGCGCGCCGAGCACCGTGCCGCCCGCCCCGCCGATGATCTCCCGGATGCGCTCCAGGTCGCTGCGGTGCACCTCGCGCGGGTCGCAGACCACGACGACGCCCTCCACCCGGTCGAGCAGTGCGACGGCGTCGGCGTACGCCAGTACGGGCGGGGCCAGCACGATGACCGCGGCGCCGGGCCGGTCGCCCTCGGCGAGGATGCGGCCGACCAGTGCCGAGGTCAGGGCGCGCGGCACATTGTCGGTGCGGCGGCCCGCGATCAGGGTGAAGGCGCCCGAGCCCGGCACGTCCACGTTCATCCGGCTCTCGGCCGGCCAGGACCACTCGCCCCGGTTGATCCGGTGCGGCGGGAAGCCCTGGACCGCGGGGCCGAGGCCGGCGGCCAGGGCGGGGGTGCGCAGGTCGGCCTCGACCAGGATGACGTCGCGGCCCATCTCGGCGAAGGCGGCGGCGAGGTTGGCCGCGGCGGCGGACGCCGCGGCACCGTCCCCGCGCGGGGCGGTGACCAGGAGCCTGCGGCCGCGGTCGAAGGACGGATCGTAGGCGAGCCGGAAGGCCACCGCCCGGTACTCCTCGGCGAGCCGGCTGCCGACGCGGCCGATGGCCAGCGGCGATCCGGTCGTGGGACGCTCCCTGGGCAGGGTGCCGAGCAGGGGCGCGCCGAGCGAGCGGACCAGCTCCCGCGTCGAGCGCACGGCCGGGTCGAAGACCAGGCGTACCCAGGACAGCAGCAGTCCGGACGCGATGCCGACGAGGCCGCCGAGCCCGAGCAGCAGCGGCAGGGAGGCGCCGCTCGGTCCGGTCGGTGCGGCGGGCTTCTTCGTCAGGTAGCCCGGCGTGGTGTCCAGGGCGCGCAACTCGGAGATCTTCCTGGAGAGTTCGGAGATCGAGACCACCAGGTTGGCCCGTGCGCTGGTCACGTCGTCGCTTCCGGCCGCCTGTTGTGCCAGCTGGTCGCGCTGGGCGGTGAGCGGGGCGAGCTGGGCGCGGTAGCCCTGGACCATGTTGGCGATGCTGTTCTCGGTGCGCTGCTGCCGGATCTCCAGATAGGCGGCGGCCAGGGCCTGGGCGCGCTGCTGGGCGAGCGCGGGGGTACGGCCGGTGTAGGCGAAGCGCAGGGCCAGGGTGTTGGGCGGGTTGGTGACCTGGAGGCCGGACAGCAGCGGCCCCACTTCCACCTGGTCGCCCTGCCGGGCGAGGTTGGCGGCGGCCAGTGTGCCCACGGTGTCGCTGACGGCGGTCTGCCGTTCGGAGCCGATGTTGATGCCTTTGTCGGCGGAGGCACCGGCGGCGAACGGGTCCGAGGCGGCGGAGCGAACGACGACCTCGCCGGTCGAGGTGTAGGCGTCCTCCCCGCTGAGGGCGAGCCAGCCGCCGCCGAGGAGCCCGGCGACCACTCCGGAGACGAGCAGGGTCCGGTAGCGCAGCAGCTGACGGAACTGGTCCCGCAGCAGCGCCGGTTCGTCCTGGTCCTCCAGGGTGGCGTTCGGCTGGTTCATCGACGTGGTCTCCCTTGTGTGTCCGCGAGGACCTCGGTGAGCAGGGCGTCGAAGCGGGCCAGGCCCGCCTCCCGGCCCAGATGGCGTGCGACGTACTGCGGTCCGTTGGCGCCGAGGGCGTCCGCCCGGGCCGGGGCCTCGACGAGATGGCGTACCGCCGACAGCAGGGCCGCCGGATCCTCGGGGTCGACCAGGAGACCGGCTCCGGAGTTCTGGACCTCCTGGGCGGTGCCGCCACCCTGCGCGACCGAGGCCACCACGGGGCGGCCCGAGACGAAGTACGAGGTGAGTTTGGAGGGCACGCTCATGTCGAGGACGGAGGCCCGCTGGGTCACCACGAGTACGTCGGCGGCGGCGAGGACGTCGGTGAACTCGTCCTCGTCGGCCGGGGGCAGGAAGTCGAGGTTGCGCAGGCCCGCCGCGCGAGCGCGCAGCACCTCGCGCTGGTTGCCGTCGCCCATCAGCACCACGCGTATCCGGGGGGCGAGGCGGGCGGCGTCGACCAGCACCTCCAGCCCCTGTTTGAGTCCCATGTTGCCGGCGTGCAGGACCACCGGGGTGCCCTCGCTCCAGCCCAGGCGCGCCCTGGTTCCGGCCCGGCCTGCCGAAGGCGCCCGCACATGGGACCAGTTGGGCACGGTGCGGATGCGTCCCGGGTCCACGCCGTACGCGGCGACGCGGGGCACGAAGCTCTCGTGGATGACGCCGACCAGCGCGGCGGAGCGCAGCGCGCGGCGTTCGGCGGCCGAGGCGAGGGCCGCCGCCCTGCCCCCGCCCCGGATGCCGCTCTGCGCGGCGGCGGCGCCCATCAGGTCCTGCACCACGGGGATGTACGGGGCCCGGTGCCGGGCGGCCAGCCGGGCGCCGATCACCCCTCCGGCGAGGCTGGGGATCTGGGAGACCACCGCGTCCGGCCGGCGCGTGCGCGGCGGCGCCAGCAGCCCGTGGCCGAGCAGCGTCGCTTCGAACAGTGCCCTGCGCAGGGCGCTCTGGCGGGGCGGCACGTAGTGCCTGCGCCGGTGCACGGTGACCCCGGCCCGCTCCTCGGTGACCCGCCACGCCCCCCGGTAGCCGGGGTCGGTGCGCCAGGACGGGTAGTGCGGCATTCCGGCCAGTACGTGGGTGTCGGCCCCGGCGGCGGCCCAGTGCTCGGCGAGCTGGGTGGCGTACGGGCCGATTCCGGTCAGCTCCGGCGCGTAGTTCGTCGAGACGACCAGCAGGGTGCGGCCGTCGAACGGTCGGTGAAGCTCGGCATCGGTCATGGCGCTCGCCTTCCCCCCGGGACCTTCTGTGTTCCCCGCAGGCAGCGGCCCCAAAAGCGAGCTTATCCGTTCACGAGATGCGCAACTGGTCGTCACAGTAAGGTCGTTGGACCATCAGCACCGATGCCCAAATCGCACCGCACCGGACGGCATGTCCGGACAACGGCCGTGCGGGACGCGGGTATCGCACCCACCTCGGGGGGAGAGAACGGATGGCGCACAGGGTCGGCTACGCGCCGGGGGTCTACGACCTGTTCCATGTGGGGCACCTCAACATCCTGCGGCATGCCCGCAGCCAGTGCGACTACCTCGTGGCCGGAGTCGTCTCCGACGAGATGGCGGAGCGCGCGAAGGGGCACCGGCCGGTGGTCCCCCTGACCGAGCGCCTGGAGATCGTGCGCAGCGTGCGCTACGTGGACGCGGCGTTCGTGGAGACCGTGCCCGACAAGGTGGAGACCTGGCAGCAGGTGCGCTTCGACGTCCTCTTCAAGGGGGACGACTGGCGGGGCACCGAGCGCGGGAAACGGCTGGAACGCGACTTCGCCGCGGTCGGCGTGGAGGTCGTCTACTTCCCGTACACCGTGCACACCTCCAGCACCCAGCTGCGCCGGGCGCTGGAGCTGATCGTCAGCCGTCAGTCCGGAGCGCTCTGAGTTCCCGGAACCACTTGACGAGGAACAGCGCCAGGAACAACGCGTGCACGGCGGCGAGGGCCGCGTAGCCGACGCGGAACGCGTCGCGGTCCCCGAGCAGCAGGAACACCAGGCAGAACACCCCGTAGTCGGCGGGCAGCAGCGCGAGCGCCCGCAGCCGGGAAGCCGGGGCGGCGGCGCCGGGGCCCGCGCCGGGCCGTGCGGCCGCCCTGCCCAGCTGCTCGCGCAGCAGCCCGGCGCAGAAGGTCAGCACGGCGGTGAACAGGAAACCCAGCGGCAGCAGCAGCCAGCCACCGCCGGGCGGTCCGCCGTACCGCTGGAAGGCGATCAGTACGGCGGTGTGCACCAGGATCATCTTGGCGCAGTCCACCACGTGGTCCAGCCACTCGCCGTCCGGGCCGCCGCACCCGGTGAGCCGGGCCAGCTGCCCGTCCGCGGAATCGAGGGCGAAGCCGACGGCGAGACCGGCGTAGACAGCGAGCGCGAGCCCGGGCGAGGGCCGGAACAGGGCCACCGCCGCGATCGCGGAGAAGGTGAATGCCGCACTGACCAGGGTGACCTGATTGGGCGTCAGGCCGATGCGGTACGCGGCCGCGGCGAACAGCCGGCCGGCCGGGCGGTTCACGTACCGCGAGTAGAGCGACACCCCCCTGGCCGTCTTCTGGGCGCCGCGCAGCTCTCGCAGAACCGTGCCCGTGCTTCGCATCCGTCCCCCCGGCGTGCCGCTCACGAAGCCGCATCATGGCACGCGGGCCCGGTCCGGCGCCGCCCCGCCGGCCGGATCAGACGGAGGCGGTACGGCACTCCGGGTGGCCCCAGCCGTCGGGGTTCTTGGCGATCATTTCCTGGGCCGCGTAGGGGCGCCCGCACCGGCAGCGGCCCGCGAACTTGGCCCGGATGGTGCCGGTGCGGGCCGGACGGGAGGCGCCCGGCCGCTTCCCGCTCCCGGACGACGCGCCGCCGCGACGGCTCTCGGTGGCACGGGCGGGGGCGGGCACCGGGGGCGCGGTGTCACCGTGTGCGGTGCCGGCCGGGCGCTGTGCCACGGCGGCCTCGCTGGCCGCCTGGTCGGCGACGGCGTTCAGCGGGTCGCCGTCGACCTGGTGGGCGGGCACGTAGGTGAACCGTACGGTGCGGCCGGTCAGCCGCTCGTCGATGCCGGTCACGAGCTCCTGGTTGGCCACCGGCTTGCCCGCCGAGGTCTTCCAGCCGTTGCGCTTCCAGCCCGGCAGCCACTTGGTCACCGCGTTCATCGCGTACTGCGAGTCCATCCGTACCTCCAGCGGCACGGCGGGGTCCGTGGCGGCCAGCAGCTCGTACAGTGCGGTGAGCTCGGCGACGTTGTTGGTGGCGGTGCCCAGCGGTCCGGCTTCCCAGCGCTCGGGCCGGCCCTGCGCGTCGGCCACCACCCAGGCCCAGGCCGCGGGTCCCGGATTTCCCTTGGACGCGCCGTCGCACGCGGCGATGATGCTCTCGTTCATGCCCCCGATCATGCCAGCGCACGGGGTGGGTGCGTGTCGCCGCGGTCCCGCCCCTTACTCTCTTCCCATGACCGCTGGGGGGCCTGAGCGCCGTGTGATCGACGACCGGTTCGAGCTGGTGAACAGGCTCGGCAGTGGTGGCATGGGCATGGTGTGGCGGGCCCACGACCTGGCCCTGCACCGTGATGTGGCGCTCAAGGAGGTCCGGCCCCCGGACCCGGCGCTCATGGAGAACGACCCGGAGTCGGCGCGGCTGCTGCGCGAGCGGGTGCTGCGCGAGGCACGGGCACTGGCCCGGCTGGACCACCCCGGGGTGGTCACGGTCCACCACATCGTGGACGGCGGCCCCGGCACGTATCCGTGGATCGTGATGGAGCTGGTGCCCGGCGCCTCCCTGGCGGAGCGCCTGGCCGAGGGCACCCTCGCCCCGGCCGAGGCCGCCCGGCTCGGACGCGGCGTGCTGTCCGCGCTGCGGGCCGCCCACGCCGCCGGAATCCTGCACCGCGACGTGAAGCCCGCCAACGTGCTGCTGCGGGCCGACGGGAGCCCGGTCCTCACCGACTTCGGCATCGCGGCGATCCGCGAGTCCACGAGCCTGACGGCGACCGGCTCCATCATCGGCTCCCCCGACTACATGGCGCCCGAGCGCATCCGCGGCGACGAGGGCGACCCGTCCTCGGACCTGTGGTCGCTCGGCATGATGCTGTACGTCGCCGTCGAGGGCCGCCACCCGCTGCGCAAGGCCACCACGCTGGCGACGCTGGCGGCGGTGCTGGACGAGGCGGTGCCACCGCCCCGGCAGGCCGGTCCGCTGGCCCCGGTGCTGACCGCACTGCTGGTCCGGGACACGGCCGCCCGGCCCGGCCCCGCAGAGCTGGACCGGTTGCTGGCCGCGGTGGCCGACGGCTCCGGGCCCCGGACCGCTCCCCCGCAGGACGCCGTACCGCCCCGGCGGGCCACGCCCGCCCCGCAGGACGCGGTGCCGCCGGGCCCCGGCTTCGGCCCCGCCCCGACCACCGTCCTGCCCACCGCCCCCGCTCCCCGGCCGGCCGATCCGTTCGCCCCGCCCGCCTTCCCGAACGCCGCGCCCTCGACGCTGGGGACCCGGGAGATCAACCGGCGGGTCCGGCGGGGCCGGGTCGTGGCGGTGTCCACCGCGCTCGCCGGGACGGCCCTGACCGGCGTCCTGGTGTGGTCGCTGCTGCCCGAGACGGACACGGGATCGTCCGGCGCCGGCACCGCCTCCGCCGCGGACCGGCCGCAGTCGGAACGTACGGCCGCGGGCCGTTCCGCCGGCAAGGGCACCACCTCGGACGACACCGGCCCGGACAGCACGGAGAAGACCCCGGCGGCGCCCAGGAACCTGCTGACGCCCGCCGGCGCCCGGTCCGTCATCGCCTCGCTCGAGCCGGTGATGGGCGGCACCGAGATCACCTCGTTCACGCTGTACGACGTGCACGCGAGCGCCGAGGCCCCGCTCGCGAAGAACAAGGCCCTGTACGACGTCTTCTCCTACCGGGACGGCAAGGCCGTCCGGGACCGCGCGGGCGGCACGCTCATGTCGGGTGCCAAGTCGGTGGACCTGCTGAAGTTCAACTGGGACGCCCTGCCCGGACTGATCCGCCGGGCGGACAAGGAACTGGGGGTCGCGGAGCCCACCACGCACTACGTGGACATCGACCCGGCGTCCCCGTTCGACGACTACCGGCCGACGCTCAGCGTCTACGTCTCGGACGAGTACGGCGGCGCCTATCTGCGGGCCGACATCCACGGCAAGGTGCTCAAGAAGTACCCGCGCGACAGCTGAGCCGCCGAACGGCCCGGCAGGCCCCGGGCTCAGCCCAGAACCGCCACCGCCACCAGCAGCACGGCGGCGACCGCCGCGCCCGCCACCAGGGCCCGCAGACCGGCCGGGCCGCCGCGACCGGCCCGCTCCACCTCGCCCCGGGGCGGGGTGAGCATCTCCGCCCTGGCCAGCCAGGCGCGCGGCGGGTTCTGCGGGACGACGACCCGCCAGGGCTGCTCGGGGTCGTACTCGACGACCGCCCTGGAGCGGTGCAGCAGCCCTTGGAGGTCGAGCGGGTGGCGGACCTCGACGCGGTACGGGGGCAGTCCGTCGGCCACCACGGTCAGGTCGAAGGCGAAGGCGGAGTTCACCGACCGCCCGTCGGCGACGGTCCGGCCACTGGCCCTGTCCACCGCCCGCACCTTGTTGACGACGGCGGGCGCGAAGGCGCGCGGGCCGTCGGAGCGCAGTGGGGCGGCGGCCGCGTTCTCGCCCATGTCCTCGGCGATCCTGCCGTACGCGGCCAGGGTGAGGGCCGACAGGGGGAGCCCGAGGAACAGCAGCCAGCGTGGTCCGTGCACGGCGCCCTGGACCGTGACCGCCAGGACGAGTCCGGTACCGAGCGCGCAGAGGACGGCGAGCGACCGGAAGACGCCGCGCAGCCGGGCGACGGGGGAAGGGGTCGGGATGCTCATACGAGGCGCAGCGCCTTCCTGCGGGGGATGACGACCCGGGTGCGGTCCGGGTCGTCGGGGCGGTCGGGGTCGTACAGCGCGAGGACGTCGCGGCGCAGTGCGAGACGTTCCACGACGGCCGGGACCTCGTGGTGGACCCCGGCGGCGTCGTCGAAGACGACGGTGACCTCGCCGTACTTTCCGCCGCCCGCGGAGCGCCAGCCCGTGAGCCGCGCGTCGGCCGTGGTGTAGCGGCGTGAGAACCTCCGCAGTCCGCCGCCCCGGCGCAGGCTGACCGCCGCTCCCCACCAGGCGGCCAGGCAGCCCGCGCCCGCGACGGACCAGAGGAAGGTGAGCCAGCTGGAGACGGCGAACTCGCCGAACGGGAAGATGATGTGGAAGGAGGTGGTGGTCCCCCGCTCGACCAGTCCCTCGTCCAGCGCGTCGTACCAGCCGGCGAGCGCGGCCGCGGCGGACAGCGAGACCATCGCACCGGGCACGGCCCGGTGCAGGTACCGGGCCGTGAGCAGTCCGAGGAGGACGGCCATGCCGATGCCCAGGAACGGGGCCACCGAGGCGAACTGGTCGCTGCCGCAGCTGCCGGTGCCGTCGCAGGTCCACCGCACGCCGACGGCTTCGTGGGCGGCGGTGTACCACATCAGCCAGACCTGCCACACCATCAGCGCGCAGGCGATGATGCGCATCGTCTGCGCGTAGATTCTCTGCCGCACGGTCCGCCCTTGCTCTTGATCACCGGCACGGGGTATTGACGCGCCCCGAAGGACCCTATACGGGGCGTCCGCGCCTTGTCCGTGACCCCGACCACGCTTGGCCGGACCGTCGGCCCGGTCCGGATCAGCCCGCGTCGTTCAGCGCCTCGCGCACCCAGCGGAGCTGGACGGCCTCGTGGAACATGTCGCCGCCCTCGTGCCCGTTGAACGAGTAGACCTCCATGCCCTTGCGGCCCGCGTACGCGTTGTACGCGGCGAAGACCGTGGAGGGCGGGCAGACCTGGTCCATCAGTCCGGCGGAGAAGAGGGCGGGGGCACTGCCCCGGGCCGCGAAGGAGACTCCGTCGAAGTAGGACAGGGTGCGCCGGACGACGTGCTCCTTGCCCCGGTGCATCTTGAGGTAGCGGGCGATCTCGGCGTACGGGTTGGAGTCGGTGAGCGTGACGGCCCGCTCGAAGTGGCAGAGGAAGGGGACGTCGGGGGCTATGGCCACCAGGTCGGGGAGGAGCCCGCCGACCGCGAGGGTGATGCCGCCGCCCTGACTGCCGCCGAGCACGACGGTGCGGGAGGGGTCGGCGAGCGGGTGGGTCCGGGCGGCTTCGACGGCGCGCACGGCGTCGGCGTAGACCCGGCGGTAGTAGTAGCTCCGGGGGTCCTCGATGCCCCGGGTCATGAAGCCAGCGACGGAGGGGCCCGAACCGGCCGGGTCGGGGGTGTCACCGACGTTGCCGCCGCTGCCCTGGCCCCGTACGTCCATGATGAAGTGGGCGTATCCGGCCAGCGGCCACAGGCCCCGGGTGTGCGGCAGGCCGCGTCCACCGTTGTAGCCGTGGAACTGGACGATGAGCGGGAGCGGGCCCTCGGCGCCCGCCGGTGCGCTGAACCAGCCCTTGATCGGGTGGCCGCCGAATCCGGCGAAGGTGGCGTCCCAGGTGCGCATGCCGGTCAGCCCGGTCTCGACGGGCTCGAAGGAGGCCGCGAGGTCGTGGGAGCGGGTGTCGTCGAGGGTCTTCACCCAGAATGCGTCGAAGTCATCCGGTTCATCCAACTGCGGTCGGTAGGTGCGCAGTTCGGGCAGCGGCAGGTCGAACAGGGCCATGAATACGGTCTCCTCGCGGTGGAATTTCCGAACGGCGTGCCGCACTGCGATGCGTCGTCGGACAGGGGCCCGATGGAAGGCACGGCACCGGCCCGCGCGACACCCGGGAATGCCATTCATTATGCGCAAACACATTGCACAGAGCGGCGTTACATCTCAATTAATCGCGCATTGCCGAGGGATCGTCAACATCCGTTGCCAACAAGCCGCAAACTCCCCGCACTCAAGGGTTGACGTTTCCGTAATGAATGGACGACGATTCCGCATGTTGCACGCCGGGTTCGCCGGCATGTGTGCGGCATTCGATCGAGGGAACGACCAGAGCGTGGGGCGGGCCATGTCCGTGCTGAGCGGCTTACTCAGCAGCCGGCCCGAGCCACGGGCCATCGACCCGGCCGGGGCGCATCGGCCCGGCACGCCCGCCACCCCCCATCCGCCGGCAGCCGGGCATCCGCTCGGCCCGGTGGCACGCGGTCCCCTCGGCCGCCCCTTCCCCCCAGGTACCCCGCCCGGCGCACCGGGCATCCGCGCGATCGACCACCGCACCGCGGAGCCCTTCCGCCGCCTCCCCTCGCCGGGAGTACGGTCCGCCGCCTCCGGGCCGCGCCCCACGGGCGCCTTCGCGGCCCCGCCCGCCGGTCACGCCGCACACGGCGCCCCCGGCGTCCGCCGCTGACCGCCGCCCGCGGCGGCGACCGCGGCACCCTTCCCCACCTCCAACTCCAGACCTTCGTACGGAGAGACCCTCATGACCAGGTTCGACCTCAGCAGACGCAACGCGCTTCGGATGTTCTCCCTCGGCGCCCTCGGAGTCGCGGGCTCCGGAGCACTGAGCGCCTGCGCGCCGTCCGGCACCGGATCGAACTCCAACGGCGGCGACACCAAGGCCAAGGACTTCCGGTTCACTTCCTGGTCGATGAACGAGAAGGCCAACAGGCCCGCCGTCGAGAAGATCGTCGCCGACTGGGAAAAGCTCAAGTCCACCAGCATCAAGACGACTTCGTACCCCTTCAACGAGTACCTGAGCCAGCTCACCGTCAAGCTGGGCGGCGGCGAGATCACCGGCGCGGTCCAGCTCGACATCGCCTGGCTCGGCACCATCGCCCAGACCGGCAAGCTCGCCAACCTGGGCACGACGGCCCCGAACGGCGGCTACACGGACGTGGCGCTGGAGAGCGGCACGTACAACGGGAAGCAGCTCGGGCTGCCGTGGACCACGGGGTCGATCGGCCTCGTCGCCAACGGAAAGCTCCTGGACAAGGCGGGGATCACCGAACACCCCACCACGACCGAGGAGTTCGAGTCGGTCCTGCGTGAACTGAAGGCGCTGGGCGGCGGTGTGGTGCCGTACGCCGCGGCGACGAAGGCGGCGCAGCTCAAGGACATCTTCCCGTGGATGCAGACCTTCGGCTGCACGCTCCTCGAAGGCGACCGGGTGACGATCGGCGACGACGCCTCGGTCGACGCCGTCACCTGGTACAAGCGGCTCTACGACGAGCGGCTGATCGCCCCCGACGTGGACCGATTCGACGCACGGGCCCTGTTCGCCCAGGGCAGGGCGGTGTTCTACGACGACGCCGTGATAGGCAAGGGCGTGATCGCCTCGCAGACCAAGGACAAGAAGCTCGCCGGTGCGATGCAGCCCGTGCCGCGTCCGGTCCTGCAGAAGGGCGACATCCCGCGGGCACTGCTGTGGGGCCAGGTCCTGGTCATCGTGCGGGGCCACGGCCAGGACGCGGCCACCGAGTTCGCGCTGCACACCACCTCGGACAAGGAGACGGTCACCGAGTACTTCGAGCAGGTCGCGCTGCCGCCGACCACCACCGAGGGGCTGGAGGACCCGAAGGTCCAGGGCGACGCCTTCACCACGGACTGGACCGAGAAGATCACGGGGACGGCGACCGGCAGCCCGTTCTGGCGGTTCGCCAAGAGCGCCCAGATCGAGGAGGCGGTCGCCAAGCAGGTGCAGGCGGTGCTGGTCGGCTCGGCCACGGCCAAGGAGGCCATGCGGGAGGCCGGACAGACGGTCAAGGACCTGGTCCGGGGCTGATCCCGGGACCGGCCCCGCCCGGCCTCGGTGCGCGAGGCGGCCGGGCATCCGGCCCGGCCGCCCGCGGTGATCCGGGGTCAACCGCCCAGAACGCCGAGCACTCCGTCGGCCGAGGGGGTGTTCCGCACCTCCTCGGCCAGCTTCCCGGCCCGCTCCCGGAATGACGGCTCCGTGAGGATCCGCTCGACGGCCGCACCGATTCCCCGCACGTCGTCGGCGCTCAGCATCACCGACTCGCCGCCCCGCCCGCCGGTCGGGGTGACACTCGCCCCAGCCCCCGTCCCGGCCACCAGCCGCGCATTCTCCGGCTGGTCGGCGAAAAGGGGGACGCAGACCAGCGGGACACCGGCCGCGAGAGCCCCGTACACCGTTCCCGACCCGCCGTGGCACACCACGACGGACGCCTCGCGCAGTACGTCCTCCTGCGGCACCCACGACTCCACGCGGACGTGCGGGGGCTGCGGTCCGAAATCGGCGGGGTCGAGGTGGTGCCCGGTCGTGAGCAGTACGCGCACCGGCAGCGCACCCACCGCCTCCAGCAGGCCCCGGTACAGCCCGGCCGCGGTCGGCAGGGCGCCCGCCTCGGAGCCGAGCGTGAGATGTACCAGCGGCTCCTTCGCCCCGCCCCACCAGTCCGGCAGGGCTCCCGGCCGGGCCTCCTCGTGGTAGCGGTGGGTCACGTCGTAGGGGGACGGGTCCATGGAGGCGGGCAGACGGGTCAGGTACGGGGACGCCAGGAGCCGCCCGGCGATGCCGGAGCCGTAGGCGTCGAGCACCGGGCCCACCAGCGGGTCGGTGACGGCGGTGAACCTCCCGGCGGAGACCGCGACGCGGGCGTGCGGGATGCCGTGGCGCTCGGCCGCCACGACGGAGGAGAACTCGAAGGTCTCGTGCAGGACCAGATCGGGCCGCCAGTCCCGGCAGGCCTCCTCCGTGGCGGGGAGCATCGCGGCGGTGCCGAGCCGGCCGAACCCCTCGGAGACCATCAGGAAGACCCCGTCGTCCGGGCCGAGCCCCATCGCTCGCGCCCTGACATCGGCGATGGCTTCCGGTGGCGGCTCCCCGCCGATCCGGTACGGCTGCTTGCGGGCCGCGAGCACCGGTTCGAGCGCCGGAGGAGCGACGACGAGAACCTCGTCGCCGCGCGCCGCGCACGCGTCGATGAGAGGAACGAGCGGGTAGAAGTGGCCCGCGCCGCGGGTCGAGGCGAAAAGTACACGCATGGGACCGAGCGTAGGTTTCGCCGCCCTTCGCCCACAGGGTTACTTTCCGCCTGATTCCGGCGTGATACCGGCGTTTGGTCTGCCGCGCCCCGCCAAGTCCTCGCACTTCTCGTACTCCTGGCTCCTCCCGTCGGTTGTCGTACCCCTGTGCCAGGGTTTCTCATGAGCGCCGACCGGGGCGTTCGCGTACCGGGGCCGAGCACGGCCCGGTTTCCCAAGGAGAACGCCCATGTCCGGCACCGAAGTTGTCGCCACGTCCCTGGCCGCCGTGACGGCCCTGCTCGCCCCGGCACGTCCGGCCGTCGCCGAACGGGTGCTGCTCGCACACCGCGACCCCGAAGGCTATGTGCGTCTGTACGCGGACGAGTTGGAGGATCGGGGCGTCGACGAGCCCGTCCCGGAGCTCCTGCGGATAGCCCTCGTCGACGCCCTCCACGCGCACGGGCTGCTCGCCGAATTCGACTGGAAGGAGCATCCGGAGGAGATCCGGGCCCAGTTGCGCCTGCTGGACTCCGCACCCTCCGCCGATCCCTGGGCGCTGCTCGAGGACGGTGACACGCGGCTGCACACGTACGACTTCCTGGAGGTCTGCGGCCGCCGCTACCGCGACGTCGGCGCGGCGCTCGCGGTGATCGATCTGGAGTCGGACTGCTATCCGGTGGTGTGCCTGCGGGCGGCGCGGACCGGGGAGCTCATCGCGAGCGCCGCGGGCGCGGGGATCGCCGTGCATGTGCTCGGTTCCTGATCCGGGCCTTTCCCGGGCTTTCGGGCAGGGCATTTCCCGGGCCTCCCGGTGGTGTTGCGGTCAGGTGCCGCGGGCCCGGGTGGCGAGGACGGCGGCCAGGACGCCCGGCACCAGCAGCAGCGCGAACGCCGCGACGTACCCGGTGTGGTCGTCCGAACCGGCGCTCAGGAAGGCGTTGAAGACCGCGGAGGCGATGCCCAGGATCAGGATCTGCCCCAGGTTCTGGTTGGTCTGCATGGCACTGCTGGCGTAGCCCTGCCGGCCCTGGGGGGCGTGGGCGAGCGAGAGCACGGTGAGGGAGGGGGCGAGCAGGCCCATGCCGGTCGCGGCGACCACCATCGACGAGGCGGCGGTGACCGGCGGCACACCGGGCAGCGATCCGACGACGGCGAGCCCGACCGCCGCCACCTGTACCGACGCGCCCACCACGACCAGGCGGTGGCGCGGGGTCCCCTCCGGCAGGCGGCCCTGCACCCAGGAGGCGGCCGCCCAGGCCAGCGCGGCACCGGTGAACGCCAACCCCGTCACGACCGGGGCCACGTCGCGGCCGGTGACCAGCATCAGCGGCACCAGCGCCTCCAGGGTGAAGAACACTCCCGAGCTCAGCCCGCGCAGCAGCACCGTGGCGGGCAGTCCGCGCGCGGCGCGCCAGGTGCCCGTCGGCAGCAACTGGGAGGCGAACAGGACCAACAGGGCCAGTCCCGCGGCCGCGAACAGCAGATGGCGCGTGTCCCAGCCCGATGCGCCGTACTGGCCGAGCGCGGCTCCCACGCTCACCGCCAGCGCCACCAGCAGCGCGGGGCGCGGCGTGTCGTCCTCGGCGGACGCAGGCGCGGACGCGGAAGCGGGCTGCCAGGAGCGGCGGCGCAGCACGGCGACCACCGCCAGGGCCGGGAGCGCCGTGAGGGCGGCCAGACCGTAGAACACCGCACGCCAGGACCACCATTCGGCCACCAGCCCGGCCAGCGGCGGGCCGACCAGCGAGGGGACGATCCAGCAGGCGCTCATCAGCGCCAGGGCCCGCGGCTGGAGCCGGTCGGGGTACGCCTGGCCGATCGCCGCGTTGACGGACACCGCGATCATGCCGCCCGCGACACCGTCCACGAAGCGTCCTGCGGCCAGTTGCCAGACCGAGCCGCTGGCGGCCGAGACCAGCAGGGTGAGCACCGCCAGCACCATGCCGACCGCCAGCGGGCGATGCGCCCCGGCCCGGTCCGCCCAGTGTCCGCCCAGTACCCCGCCCAGCAGGCTCGCGGCCACGAAACAGCCCGCCACCAGCGGGAAGAGCGCCACCCCGTCCAGGTCCCGGACGGCCGTCGGCAGGGTGGGCACCACGGCGAGCGCGGCGAGCCCGGTCAGGAACATCACCGCGGCGAAGCCCGCGGTGGCCGCCCGGTGCGTCCGGGAGAACAGCCCTTCCGCGGCCTCGGATTCCACGGGAGCACCACCGGGCGCCCCGCGCCGGGCACGCCCGGCGAGCCGTTTCGTGACCGGCCGGGTGAAGGTCGTGGGCGCGGCGGGTGGTGTGCTCTCGGGGGCGTCAGTCACGGACCGAAAAGCTATGCGGCTCCGCGAGGTGTGTGCCACCGGTTTTCCGCTCGCCTCTCCCGCCCCTGGGGCCCGGTCAGTTCCCGGTCGGCTCGGACGCCGCGGCCTCGGTGGCGGGCCGGGCCGTGGCGGACCCGGCCGGGTCGCGTCCGGGCAGGAAGGACGCGACGAGGAAGGCCACCAGCGCGGCACCGGCGCCGATCGCCAGGACGGTGCGGAAGCCGTTCTCCGAGGGCACGTCGAGCGGTCCGAACCGGATGGTCATCTGGGCGAGTACGACGCCCGCCACAGCACTGGCGGCGGAGGTGCCGATGGCCCGGGTGAGGGTGTTGAAGCTGTTGGCGGCGGCGGTCCCGGAGACCGGCACCGCGGCCATGATCAGTGCGGGCATGGCTCCGTAGGCCAGGCCGATCCCGGCCCCGATCACGGCCGAGACCAGCAGTAGCTGCCAGATGGCGGACATCAGGACGATGCCCAGCAGATATCCGGCGGCGACCACGACGGCCCCGGTCATCAGCGTCGCTCTGGGGCCGCGGTCGCGGGAGATGCGCGCCGACAGCGGTGCGACCGCCATCATGACCAGCCCGGACGGGCCCATGACCAGACCGACGGTCAGCAGCGAGGCCCCCAGGCCGTATCCGGTGGCTCTCGGCAGCTGGATCACCTGGGGCAGTACGAGCGAGACCGCGAACATCGCGAAGCCGAACACCGTCGAGGCGATGTTCGTCAGCAGCACCTGCCGGCGGGCGGTGGTCCGCAGGTCGACCAGCGGCTGCCCGGTACACAGCTCCCAGCGGCCCCATACCGCCAGGACGACGAGCGAGACTCCCATCAGGCCGAGCGTCCATCCACTGGTCCAGCCCCAGGCCGCCCCCTTCGAGATCGCGAGGAGCAGGCAGAGCAGGGCCGCGGACAGCCCGACCGCGCCCACCAGGTCGAACCGTCCGCCGGTACGCACCTGCGACTCCGGCACCAGCGCCAGGACGAGCGCCGTGGCGACCGCGCCCATGCAGGCCGCCACCCAGAACAGCACGTGCCAGTCGACCCGTTCGGCGAGGAAGGCGGCCGCGGGCAGCCCGAGGGCGCCCCCGATCCCCAGGGAGGCCCCCATCAGCGCGATCGCCGAGCCGAGGCGTTCGGCGGGCAGTTCGTCACGCATGATGCTGATGCCCAGCGGAATGACCCCGGAGGCGAGGCCCTGGAGGGTCCGGCCGACGATCATCGGGCCGAGGCCCTCGCTGAGGGCGGCGACCACGGAACCGGCCACCAGGAGGAGCAGGCTGGCCAGCAGCATGCGGCGCTTGCCGTGCATGTCCCCGAGCCTGCCCATCACCGGGGTGGCGACCGCTCCGGCGAGCAGGGTGGCGGTGATCGCCCAGGTCGCGTCGGAGGCGGAGGCGTGCAGCAGGTCGGGAAGCTCGGGGACCAGCGGGATCACGATCGTCTGCATCAGTGAGACGACGATCCCGGAGAACGCGAGCACGGCGACCAGACGGTCCGCCGCTTCGGGCCGGGCCTCCGGGGGCCGGCTCCTGGCCGGGGGCGGGGCGCTGGACTTCACGGAGACCTCCGTTGCGGCGTGCGTTCGGGAGGACGGCGACGCGGAATCGGGTCCCGTCCCGTACGGCCCGGCCGGTGGGACGCGCCTCGTCGGTGCGAGGCGCGTCCCTCCGCGCGGTGCTGGTTACAGGGTGCGTTCGAGCCGGTCGGCCATCAGCCGGACGAAGCGGGAGGGGTCGGCGAGCTCGCCGCCCTCGGCCAGCAGGGCCAGGTCGTACAGGAGCTCGGCCGTCTCCTCCAGACCGGTCCCGGCGCTCTCGCCCCGGGCCGCGTACGCCTTGTTCAGGCCGCCGACCAGGGGGTGCTCCGCGTTGAGTTCCAGGATGCGCTTGACGTGCGGCACTTCCTGGCCCATCGCGCGGTACATGTTCTCCAGGGCGGGCGTCACGTCGTGCGTGTCGGAGACGATGCAGGCCGGCGAGACGGTGAGGCGGGAGGAGAGCCGTACCTCCTTGACGGTCCCACCCAGCCGCTCGGTCATCCAGCCGAGCAGATCCGCGTACTCCTGCTGGCGGCCCTCGCGCTCGGTGGCGGCTTCCTTCTTCTCCTCCTCGGTGCCGAGGTCCACCTCGCCCTTGGCCACGGACCGCAGCTTCCTGCCGTCGAACTCGGGGTCCGCCTCGACCCACACCTCGTCCACGGGGTCGGTCAGCAGCAGCACCTCGACGCCCTTGGCCCGGAAGGCCTCCATGTGCGGGGAGTTCTCGATGGCCTGCCGGGACTCGCCCGTCAGGTAGTAGATGTGCTCCTGGCCGTCCTTCATCCGGTCCACGTAGCCGCGCAGCGTGGTCGGCTCGTCCTCGTCGTGGGTGGTGGCGAAGGACGAGATGCCGAGGATCGTCTCCCGGTTCTCGAAGTCGCTCAGCAGCCCCTCCTTGACGACGCGGCCGAACTCCCGCCAGAACGTGGCGTACTGCTCCGGCTCGGCGGACATCATGTCCTTGACCGTGGACAGCACCTTCTTCGCCAGGCGCCGGTGCATCAGCTGGATCTGACGATCCTGCTGGAGGATCTCGCGCGACACGTTGAGCGACAGGTCCTGGGCGTCCACGACACCCTTGACGAAGCGCAGGTACGGCGGCATCAGCGCTTCGCAGTCGTCCATGATGAAGACGCGCTTCACGTACAGCTGGATGCCTCGCTTGTACCCCTGCATGAACAGGTCGTGGGGCGCGTGCGAGGGGATGAAGAGCAGCGCCTGGTACTCGAAGGTGCCCTCCGCCTGAAGCCGGACGGTGGTGAGCGGGTCGATCCAGTCGTGGCTGATGTGCTTGTACAGCTCGTGGTACTCGTCGTCGGAGACCTCGTCGCGCGAGCGCGCCCACAGGGCCTTCATCGAGTTCAGCGTCTCCGGCTCGCGCGGGGTGTCGTCGGCCTCCTCCCCTGCGGCCCCGGCGCCCTCGGGCGCGCTCTCCGCGGCCATCCTGACCGGCCAGGTGATGAAGTCGGAGTACCGCTTGACGATCTCCCTGATCTTCCACGGGGAGACGTAGTCGTGGAGCTGGTCGTCCGTGTCCTCCGGCTTGAGCCGCAGCGTGACCGCGGTCCCCTGCGGCGCGTCGTCGACGGTCTCGACGGTGTACGTGCCCTCGCCGGTCGACGTCCACCGGGTGCCCTGGCTCTCACCGGCCCGCCGGGTCAGCAGTGTGACCTCGTCGGCCACCATGAAGCTGGAATAGAAGCCGACGCCGAACTGACCGATCAGTCCTTCGGCCTCGGCGGCTCCCTCGGCCTCCTTGAGTTCGCGCAGGAACTTCGCGGTGCCCGAGTTCGCGATGGTCCCGATGAGCTGGACCACTTCGTCGTGGGACATCCCGATGCCGTTGTCCCGCACGGTCAGGGTGCGGGTCTGCCGGTCGGTCTCGATGGCGATGTGGAGATCGGACACGTCCGCGTCGAGCGAGTCGTCGCGCAGTGCTTCGAGCCGCAACTTGTCGAGCGCGTCGGAGGCGTTGGAGACGAGTTCGCGCAGGAACACGTCCTTGTTCGAGTAGATCGAGTGGATCATCATCTGCAGAAGCTGTCGCGCTTCCACCTGAAACTCGAACGTCTCAGTGGGCATAATTCCGTGATTCCTTCTCAGGTCCGCGGTTCGGGAACTGGCCTGAGCACTTTAGATCAGCTGGTCATGACATCGGACGGCTTCCGCCAACTGCTCCCCGCGTTGGATACGGTGTGTCCGATCGCCCGTGCCTCATGAATCCTCCCGAGGGATTGCACAGCAGCTCGAACCACGCTATAGGACCCATCAGCCACGAGCCGTGAGCCACGAGCACCCCGGAGTGGCCGTGCACTCCCGGAAGCGCTTCTGACCACGAGCTTTGCCCGCCCCGCTCCCGGACTTCCGCGGGCGCGGCCCGGCCGGGCGCGGATGAGCGGGTTACCAGGTCCGACCGTCCCCGGATGAGCCGGGTGCTGTGGATCAGGGCCTTCGTGCCCCGAAACGGATTGAGGCGAGAGGCTTCGTCTTGTTACGGTGAGGCCATGGCTTTCCTTTTCTTCGTCTGAGTCCGGGCACGGCCCCTGCCGCCGTTTCTGCTGCCCGTAGACCCTTCGTACCCAGGGAAAGTTCCATGCGCGACCGCGCCCGTATTGCCCTGCCCACCGCCGTTGCCGCAGTGGCGCAGCTGTCCGTCAGGTCCGTCGCCAAGTCGTACGGCACCCGGACCGTCCTCGACCAGGTGTCCTTCACCGTCCGGCCGGGCGAGAAGGTTGCTGTCATCGGTGAGAACGGCTCCGGCAAGTCCACCTTGCTGCGGCTGCTCGCCACGGCCGAGACGCCGGACGCCGGGGAGGTCACCGTCCGTTTTCCCGGCGGAACCGGCCACCTCGCCCAGACCCTCGGCCTCGGTGCGGACCGCACCGTGCAGGACGCCGTCGACCTTGCTCTGAGCGAACTGCGCGACATGGAGCGAGGGCTCCGTGCGGCAGAGGATTCCCTCGCCGGCGCGTCGGACGAGGAGCTTGCCGCGTACGGCGAGCTGTTGACCGCCTACCAGGACCGCGGCGGATACGAGGCGGACGCCCGTGTGGACGCCGCCATGCACGGGCTCGGGCTGGCCCGGATCACCCGGGAGCGCCTGCTCGGCTCGCTGTCCGGCGGCGAGCAGGCGCGCCTCGCGCTCGCCTGTGTCCTGGCCGCCGCCCCCGAACTGCTGCTTCTGGACGAACCGACGAACCACCTCGACGCGACCGCCGTGCGCTGGCTGGAGGAGCACCTGCGCGCGCACCGCGGCACCGTCGTCGCGGTCACGCACGACCGCGGCTTCCTGGAGCGCATCGCCACCACGGTCCTCGAGGTCGACCGGGACGAGTGCAGCGTGCGCCGGTACGGCGACGGCTGGGCCGGCTACCGCGCCGCGAAGGCCGCCGCCCGGCGCGGAGCGGAGCAGCGGTACGCGGACTGGGTCGAGGAGGTGGCCCGCGCGGAGGAGCTGCTGGAGGCCGCCGACAGGCGGCTGGCCACCACCGGCCGCGACCCGAAGCAGGGCTTCGGCAAGCACCGCCGCTCCAGCGAGGCGAAACTCGGCGGACAGGTGCGCTCGGTACGGGAACGGCTGGACCGGCTGCGGCGCAACCCGGTGGCGAAGCCGCCGGCACCGCTCCGGTTCACGACAGCGCTGCCGACGACGGCCGGCGCCCCGGCCCGGGGCACACTCGCCGAGCTCGGCGACGTACGGGTCGGGGAACGTCTGTGCCTGGAGGGGCTCCTGACCATCGAGCCCGGAGGACGCCTCCTGGTCACGGGCGAGAACGGCGCGGGCAAGTCGACGCTGCTGCGCGTTCTGGCGGGCGACCTGCAGCCGGACGCGGGCACGGCGCGCCGCCCCGCCCGGATCGGCTATCTCGCCCAGGAGCTGCCCGCGAAGGCCACGCGACTGCCGCTGCTCGCGGCGTTCGCCGCCGGGCGGCCCGGGCTGCCGGACGAGTACGCCGAACAGCTCCTGTCCCTGGGCCTGTTCCGCGAACAGGATCTGCACGTCCCGGTCGCCGCCCTGTCCGTGGGGCAGCAGCGGCGACTGCAGATCGCGACCCTGGTGACCCGGCCCGCGGACCTCCTCGTCCTCGACGAGCCGACCAACCACATCGCGCTCGACCTGGTCGAGGACCTTCGAGCGGCGCTCACGGCTTACCCGGGGGCGGTGGTCGCGGTCTCTCACGATCGCGACTTCCGTGCGCGCTTCGAAGCCGAGCAGCTGGAACTGCACGCCGGCCGCAGGCGTTGACCCGGCCCGCCCCGCCGCCGTCGCGGCGGCCGTCGCGGCCGGGCGCTCGTGGCCGGGTGCTCGTGGCCGGGTGCTCGTGGCCGGGACCGATGCTCCCGGCCCGTCGCTGAACGGCGAGGCTGCCAGGAGATCCACCAGGCCGTTTCGTGGGTGGACGCTCCGCGTGCACGACGGGCAGCGCGGTGGTCACCACCAAGTCCTGCGGGGCACCACGCTGCCCTTCGCCGACGATTCCAGGCGGGCATGGGCACCTGGTCCAGCGATCCGGCAGAGGCTGGCTTCCGATGGCAGGATGTCCGTCGGGGAGTCGGTTCACGAGCTGACGGGGGTCCGAATGGCAGGCATGGCGCTCGAGGCGCTGGACGATGTGCCGTGGGAGCGGCTGGAGTCGGCGCTCGAGCGCCACCCGGCCGAGGAAATGGGGCGAGTGCTGCGTCGCCTGGCGCTCCGGGGCGGCGCGGCGACCGACGAGGACTGCTCTCCCCTGTTCGACTGCTTCGCGGCGTACACCGGACGCGTAACGTCCGTCGCAACCGCCGCGCTGCCGTTCGTGGTTGCACTCGCCTGCGATCCGGACATGGGCGCCCGGGCCACGCTCGTCCTGCTACTGGCGGCTGTTTCCGAGGGGGCGGCCGGAGCCGACCCGGGCCTGGTCGACGCGGGGTGGCACGAGATGTGGCCGGCCCAGCGCCCCCGGATCCGGGCGCTGCTCGCGGACCCCATGCCCGAGGTGCGCAGGGAAGCCCTGCCCCTTGGAGGGACTGTCGGCGCGCTGCTCGAGCGGTGGCACACGGAAACGGACCCAACGGTGCGGCTGCCTCTGCTGCTCGCGCTGGGGACCGTCGCGGCCGGACCCGCCCCGACCGGGCAGGTGGACCGGGTGCGGGCGGTGGTGGCCGAGGTGCTGCGGACGGGCAGTCCCGTCATGCGGGTCGCGGCCGTTCACGCCTGGGCCGAGTTCGATCCCCGGGCGCCGGTCCGTGAGCTCGACCTGCTGGTGGAGGTCCTGTCCGACCCGGCCACGCGTCCGCGGTTCGAGGCGACCTGGTGCATGCCGGGCATCGATACCGCCTTCACCCGTGAGGATGTCGTCTCCCGGACGGCCCACCTGCTCGAGGGTGCGCCGCGGACGCTGCTCGCCTTCGTCGTCCGGCTCGTCGAAGCGGCGCGCCGGAACGGGGACACCCTGCTGTGCCGCGCCGCGCTGGACGAGGGATGGAAGCTGCTGGTGGTTCGGCCCTCCGCCGCATCATCGCTGTTGCCGCTCGCGGGCGCGCTGCTCGCCGAGCCGGACGACGGCGTGAGGTACCGGGCCGCCCACCTGCTGGCCGTGCTCGGTTCGCGGGCGGCTCCGTACGCCGATGAGTTGGCCGCGCTCCTCGACGACCCGGGCGAGGACGAGCTTCTTGAGGGTACCGTCGGCGACCACGCTCGCTGGGCGCTGACCCGCATCGGCGACGAGCGCGCCCTGCCTAGACTGGTCGAGCGGCTGTACGCGTTGTCCCAGGACCAGTACTCCTGCGGGTACGTCATGGGCGACCCGCACCTGCCGGAGACCGGGGACGTCCTGGCCCCTCTGCCGGCGCACGCGGAGGCCCTGCTGCCCGAGATACGCCGGCTGCTCCGGGGCGACGACATGGGCGGCTCGCTGACCCTCTGCTTCCTGCGCGTCCTCAAGGCATGGGGGCCGGCCGCGGCACCCGCGCTGCCGGAAGTGGTGGCTCTGCTGGACGACTCCCGGTGCTCGCCGCACGCAGTCGATGCGCTGGTGGCGATGGGACCGGCTGCGAAGGCGGCCGAGCCCGCCGTGCGCCGCTGCGCAGCCCTCGACTCTTCAGGCGACCATCGCAAGGCGGCCTGGGCGGCCTGGCGGCTGGGCGGCGACCGCGAAACGGCGCTGCGGATCATCGGCGAGGCGGTGCTGACCGCAGAGGGGCCGGGTTGCGCTCCCGTCGGTCTCCTCGGCGATTTCGGACCGGCGGCCGCACGCTACGCCGACCGTGTCCGGCATGTCATGGAGCACAGCGACAGCTGGATGCGGATCGACGCGGCGGTCGCACTGTGGTCGATCACCGGCGAGCCGGAGCCGACCCGATCCGTCGTGGAGGAGTACCTCTTCCCCGTCATCATCGGACATGACGTCTACGACCCCACCCTCGACGCGCTGCGCGCCCTCTCCAGGATCGGCACGGTCTCTCCGGCCGCGCGGGCAACCCTGCGTACGGTGCGGGAATCCGACCGGCGGCTGTCGGCGTACCGTGACTACCGGGCCTTCCTGGAACACGAGAAGGTCCTGTCCGCGATCGACGACGTCCTCGCTCTGCCCTGACGACCGGCCGGCGGGCGATACCGGAAGCAGGCCCGATGTCCCCGAACGCCGTGAACGGTGAGGACGGGCCGATCGAGTGCGGCTCCAGCGGTTCGGATCGGATCTCGGGCCGCTGCTCGATGCGTACGCCGAGCAGCTCCGCCGGATGTCCCGTCCCTTTCGAGCCGACAGCCGACCGGTCGCCGATCCGTGCGGTTGCCCCGGCTGACGGCTGGTCAGCATGCCGGGCCGCCGCTGACGGCTCCTGCGGACGGCGTGCTTCCTGTCGCCCGCATCCGGGCCGAGCGGGCGCCTGGCCGGACCGGACCTCGGAGGCGGCTAACGTGTCCGCCCATGGCTGACATCTTTGAGCTCGTGCTCACACTTGATCTGCGCGACGAGTTGTCCGAGGACGAGCTCGCCGAGCTCCGATGGCACCTCGGGCTCGGCCCCAGGCCGGAGGTCCTCCGCATCGTGACCGAGTTCCCGTTCGTGGACGAGGGCGAGGACGAGGACGGTGCACCCGTCATCGAGAACGACCCACAGCCTCTTCTCGGTGATCACGGCGAGGCGTTCAAGGTGGACGGTGCGCTCCTCTCGGTGCTTCTCCGCCGGGAGCACACCCGTTCCGGGGCGTGGGCCCTGACCAGTCGGCAGGAGATTCATCCTGACCAGTTCGACCTCACGGGCCAGCTGCTCGGCTGGCTCGCGAGCAAGGCCGGCGACTGTCACCGACGTTTCGACGGCGGTGTGGACCTGGGGTGGACCCGGTTCCACGAATCGCGCCGGACGGAGCCGCTGGTTGTGCGTGACGGCGTCGTCGCCTGGCCGTCGTAGTCGGTTCCGTCGGTCCGGCGCGGCGTGCCACGGGCAGTTCCTCGGGTTCCCCCGCTTCGATGGGTGCGGCACGTACCCATCGGGCCCGTCGAGGTGCGGCGCGCCTTGCACCCGCAGGTCCGCGACACCGCGGACCACTGCCGACCGCGCGGCTCGCGCCGCCGCTGCGCGGAGCGGTGGTCGGCGCCGTGGCCGGGGCGGCGGCCTCCGTCGCCGTCCGTCGGGCAGGGAATCGGGAGGTGCGGGGCAAGGGGATGCGGGTCCTTGCGGACCCTGGGCGCGGACGGAAACACGGAGCGGATCGCCGCGCGCCTTCCACCCGGAACACGCCGAAGCCGGCCGTTGCCCGTACATGGCCTCCCGGTGGGAGGGGCGGCGGGCCGGGGACCTCGGCGAAGGGGCCTATCTTGGCCGGTATGCAGTTCTACACGATCGGTCAGGCGGCCCGGCTCCTCGGCGTGAGCCCCGACACCGCGCGGCGCTGGGCCGATGCGGGCCGGGTGGCCACGCATCGCGACGAGAGCGGGCGGCGGCTCGTCGAGGGCAAGGACCTCGCCGCCTTCTCCGTCGAGCTGGCCAGGGGCGGGGGCGAGGAGGACGTCTCGTACACCTCGGTCCGCAACGCCTTCCCGGGGATCGTCACCGCGGTCAAGCTCGGTGATGTGGCCGCCCAGGTGGAGATCCAGGCCGGTCCGCACCGGCTGGTGTCGCTGCTGACGCGGGAGGCCGTGGAGGAACTCGGCCTGGAGGTCGGGATGGAGGCCACCGCCCGGGTCAAGTCGACGAATGTGCATATCGACCGTGCCTGAGCGGCGGACGGCGGCCTGACGGCGCGGGACGTCTCGGGCGGCCGCCATCCGACAGCTGTCCGTACAAACGCACATGCAAGCCCTGGAGATCAACATCCGGGCTCATGCAAAGCCACAGCAGACTTCACCCTCGCATCTGCGGCATTATCATCGGGTCGGCCCCGGTGGTGCCGAAGACCGCAGACGTGTCCGTGAGGACCAGAGGGAGTGGAACTCGTGACAACCCGTACCGCACGCCGGACCCGCCGGACCCTTCAGGTGGCCGGTGCGGGCGCCGCCGCGTTGCTGGTCCTGACCGCCTGTTCCTCGTCCGGGGAGGACGAGGCCGCGGGCTCCGCCGCCCCGTCCTCCCCCGGCAAGCCGTCCGGCACGGTGACCGTCTTCGCCGCGGCCTCGCTGAAGGAGAGCTTCACCGCCCTGGGCAAGACGTTCGAGAGCCGGTACCCGGGCACGAAGGTGACGTTCAGCTTCGGCGGCAGCGACTCGCTCGCCGCGAGCATCACCGGCGGCGCGCCGGCCGATGTGTTCGCGGCGGCCAGCGCCAAGACCATGAAGATCGTCACCGACGCGGGCGACGCCGCCGGCGCGCCGGCCACCTTCGTGCGCAACCAGCTGGAGATAGCCACCCTGCCCGGCAATCCCGACAAGGTCTCCTCGCTGAAGGACCTCACCGGCCCGGGGCTGAAGGTGGTGCTCTGCGCGAAGGAGGTGCCGTGCGGCGCCGCCGCGCAGAAGGCCCTCGGCGCGGGGAAGCTCGAGCTGACCCCCGTCTCCTACGAGCAGGACGTCAGGAGCGCCCTGACCAAGGTGGAGCTGAAGGAGGCCGACGCGGCGGTCGTGTACCGGACCGATGTGAAGGCGGCGGGTGACAAGGTGGAGGGCGTGGAGTTCCCCGAGTCGGCCGATGCCGTCAACGACTACCCCATCGCGCTGCTGAAGAACGCCCCCAACGCCACCGCGTCCAAGGCGTTCATCGCGCTGGTGCGGTCGGCCGAGGGCCAGAAGGTCCTGACCGGGGCCGGGTTCCTGAAGCCGTGACCCCGCCCGTCGAGCCCGACGCCGCGAGCCGCGACCGGTGGGGCGGTACGCGGCCCCGCCGGGTCCGGGCGGGCGGTGGCCGCGGCGTCCCGCTGCCGCTACTCGTGCCCGCGCTGCTCGGGCTGGCGTTCCTGGTGGTGCCGCTGGTCGCACTGCTGGTACGGGCCCCGTGGCGCGGCATGCCCGGGCAGCTGACGAGTCCCGAGGTGTGGCAGGCACTCCAGCTGTCGCTGCTCTGCGCGACCGCCGCCACCGCGGTGAGCCTGGTCGTCGGGGTGCCGCTGGCCTGGCTGCTGGCCCGGGTCGAGTTCCGCGGCTGCGGCCTCGTGCGCGCGCTCGTCACGCTCCCGCTGGTCCTGCCGCCGGTCGTGGGCGGTGTGGCGCTGCTGTCGGCGCTCGGCCGCAACGGCATCGTCGGTACGTGGCTGGACTCCTGGTTCGGCGTCACCCTGCCGTTCACGACGGCGGGGGTCGTGGTGGCGGAGGCCTTCGTGGCGATGCCGTTCCTCGTCATCAGTGTGGAGGGCACCCTGCGGGCCGCCGACCCGCGTTTCGAGGAGGCGGCGACGACGCTGGGCGCCTCCCGCTTCACCGCGTTCCGGCGGGTCACGCTGCCGCTGATCGCGCCGGGTGTCGCGGCGGGGGCGGTGCTGGCGTGGGCCCGCGCTCTCGGCGAGTTCGGCGCGACCATCACGTTCGCGGGCAACTTCCCCGGACGGACCCAGACCATGCCCCTCGCCGTCTACCTGGCGCTGCAGAGCGACCCGGAGGCGGCGATCGCCCTCAGCCTGGTGCTGCTGGCCGTGTCCATCGCGGTGCTGGCCGGGCTGCGCGACCGTTGGATGACCGCAGGATGACCAGGATTCACGACGAACCGGCCGGTGCCGCCGCGACGGGCCTCGACGCCCGCCTGGTGGTGGACCGGGGGGCCTTCCGGCTCGATGTGGCGCTCGGCGTCGCGCCCGGCGAGGTGGTGGCGCTGCTCGGCCCGAACGGCGCGGGCAAGACCACGGCCCTGCGGGCGCTGGCCGGGCTGACCCCGCTCAGCGGTGGCCATCTGCGGCTGGACGGCACGGCCCTGGAGCGTACGCCGCCGGAGTCGCGGCCGGTCGGCGTCGTCTTCCAGGACTACCTCCTCTTCCCCCATCTGACCGCCCTGGACAACGTGGCGTTCGGGCCCCGCTGCCAAGGGGTGCCCAAGGCACGGGCGCGTGCCGAGGCGGCCGAGTGGCTCGACCGCCTCGGGCTCGCCGACCACGCCGGGGTGCGGCCCCGACGGCTCTCGGGCGGCCAGGCGCAGCGCGTCGCACTCGCCCGTGCCCTCGCCACCCGTCCGCGGCTGCTCCTCCTCGACGAGCCGCTCGCCGCCCTCGACGCCCGTACCAGGCTGGAGGTGCGCGGTCAGCTCCGGCGCCATCTTGCCGAGTTCGAGGCGGTGGCGGTGCTCGTCACGCACGACCCGCTCGACGCCATGGTCCTCGCCGACCGGCTGGTCGTCGTGGAGCGGGGCGAGGTCGTGCAGCAGGGCAGCCCGGCGGACATCGCGCGTCGTCCCCGTACCGACTACATCGCGCAGCTCGTCGGCCTCAACCTCTACCGGGGCCGTGCGGACGGCCATGCGGTGCGGCTGGCGGGCGGCCCCGCCGTCACCACCACCGAGGCCCTGTCCGGAGAGGTCTTCGTGGCGTTCCCGCCGAGCGCCGTCACACTCCACGGCAGTCGGCCCACCGGCTCCAGCGCACGCAATGTGTGGCGCTGCGAGGTCACCGGGCTGGAGACGCACGGCGACCGGATCCGCGCCGCGCTCACCGGTGAACTCCCCCTCGCCGCCGACCTGACCACCGTGGCCGCCGCCGAACTCGAACTGCGTCCGGGGGCGGAGGTCTGGGCGACGGTGAAGGCGGCGCAGACCCACGCGTACCCCGTCTGAACGGGTCGGGGGTCAGAGGGCGGCGAACAGGCCGTCGAGCGGGGCGGGTACGCGGTCGGGACCGAGCGCCCCGACCAGCACCCGGCCATAGTGGATCTTGCGCCCCTTCTTCGTGCCGAGGAAGCGCCGTACCTGCTGCTCCGGAGCGCGGCCCCGCTGCGCGGGCTGGCCCAGGAAGGTCTCCAGGGGGCGCAGGTCGCCCTGCTCCTCGATCAGCTCCTTCACCCGGTCCACGCCGAGCGCACGGATCAGCTCGTCCTCCAGGTCGGCCACGCAGACGAAGAACTCCTGCGGAACCGCGCCGGCCCGCTCCAGACCACGGGCGTAATAGCCGAGCTCCCGTTCGTCGCAGAGCCCCGTGAGGCGCAGGCCCAGACCGGTCGGCCCGAGCAGCCGCGCGAACCGTCCCACGCTCATCGCCCCGCCCATCGGCAGGACGCAGACCCCTTCCGCCGCCAGGTCCCGGCCACGGGCGGCGGCCAGCGCGTCGACCGCCGCCGCGTCGCTCGGCCCCTCCAGCAGGACGACCGTCCGGACCGGCAGCCGTGCGGCCAGCTCACCCGCGGGGCCCTCGGGGCCGCCCGCCGCCCACGCCACGACCGTCTTCTCGAACAACCTCATGTCCGCCACGGGGCCGAGTCTTGCTCCCGTCCGCGCTCCCCGCCAGGGAATTTCGCCGTGCCGACCGGACGCCGTGCCCCGGTCACCGGCGAGTGGGCCGGTGGCCGGACGCCGTAGTGGCCCCACGTACACCTGGCGCGAGAGCCGTGGTGTCCCACCACTACGCCGCCGACGCGGCCCTTCCTACGGTGCGGCGGCACGGAACCGTCCCCGCCCAGCCGGGTGCGCGACCCACTCTGCCTCCGGCGGCCGGGAGCTCCCCCACCGCGCCCTTGCGATGCACACCCCGGCCCCGGCCACCCCCACGCCGGGCACCCACCGGGTGACGAACATGGCCAGGGGGCTGCCCGGGTCTTGCAGACCGGCGTACTGGCAGGGGTGGGTGCACGCGCGTCGGCCGTCGCCGCGCACGGCGCGACGGTCGGGTGCTGCCGCCGGTGGCACCCGTCGCGGACCTGCCGGAACCCGACCCGACGCGGCGGCCCCGGGGCGGGCGCCCCGCCCCTCGTGCCCGCGTCGCCCTGGCGGTCGGGTGAAAAGCGTCCCGCCCGGCTCCGTCGCGGGGCGCGCGGCCATGCCCGGTGAAACGGTCGGCGTTAGCGTCGAGACGTTCCCGAACCCCATCCGTCACGGTGGCGACACTCCAGGCCCCGGGCGGAGAACGGCGACGATCAGATGAATGTCCCTCCTGTCCCCGGCGCCCTTCCCGCCCCCTGCATCCCTCCCGTTCCGCGCGCACCCGGCCTCCTCCACGACGCCACGGCCTGCCGGTGACGACCCCACTGCCGCAACTGGCGGCCCAGCTCCGTGCGGGGCTCGACCCCCTCCTGCCCCTCCTCACGGGCCTGCCCGACGACGCCACCCGCAGGCAACGGCTGGCGCAGGCGCTCGGTCTGACCGGCGGCGCCCTGACCCCGGACGCGCTGCTGGCGCGGTTCGCCGTGCCGGACGCCGCGTCCCCGGGGGACGTCTGGCCGGTCCTCGTCGACCTGCTGCGGACAGCGGTCGGCCAGTCACCGCCGGCCTGGCAGCTGGTCATCCAGGACGTGCTCACGCTGGGCCCCGGCCCGGTGCCGGCGCCCACCGCCACGGCCCTGCCCCCGACGATCGGCCTGACCTTCGAGCTGACGGGCGCGCTGCCCCTCGTGCCCGGACTGGCGGTGAGCGACGGGATCAGCCTCGTGCTCTCCCTGCCTTCCGCCACGCCCGACGACTGCACTCTCGCCTTCCGGGCCGACGGCGTCGCGCTGGCGTTCACCGGTGACACACTGCTCGGTCTGCTCGTTCCCGGCGGCCTCGCCCTCTCGGGCAGCCTCACGGTCCGGCTCGACAAGAGCGGCCTGCGGCTCGAAGGCGGCGCCGCCGGCAAGGGCGTCGCGATTCCCCTGGACAAGGCGCCGTCCGCGGTCCGCGCCCCCTCGCTCTTCGTCTCCGCCCAAGGCGGCGGGCTCCGGCTCGACGCGGCGTTCGGAGCGTCGCTGCTCGGCCTCGGCGACGCTGCCGTCGACGGCGTCGGCCTCGTCATCAGTGCCGGCGGCGGGGGGTTCACGGCGACCTTCGTCCCGCCGACGGGCTTCGGGCTCACCCTCGCCGTCGGCGCCGCCAAGGGCGGCGGATTCCTCGCCGTGCACGACGGCCGGTACGAGGGCGCGCTCTCGCTCAGCCTCGGCATCGTCGAGGTGCGGGCCTACGGGATCCTCGACACCCAGCCGGTCTCGGCCCTCGTCGTCCTGAGCGCCCTGTTCACCCCGCCCATCGAGCTGGGCCTCGCCGTCACCCTCAACGCAGTCGGCGGGCTCCTCGGCATCAGCCGCGCGCTCGACCAGGCGGCCCTCGCCCAGGTCGTCCAGTCAGGCCACCTCGACGACCTGTTGTTCCCCGCGGACCCCGCCGCCGCGGCACCCCGGATCCTGGCCAACCTGGGTTCGGTCTTCCCCGTCCGCCCGGGCAGCACGGTCGTCGGCCCGATGTTCCGGATCGGCTGGGGCCGCCCCGTCTCCTTCGTCACCGCCGACATCGGCGTGGTGCTCCAACTGCCCAGCGGCGTGGTCGGCATCCTCGGCCGGCTCCGGGTCGCCCTGCCCGCCCCCCAGGTGCCGGTCCTCGACCTGCGGGCCTCCGTCGCGGGAGTCGTCGACACCGCGAACGGCCTGATCGAGATCATCGCCGACCTGGCCGGCTCCCGGCTCCTGGCCGCCTCCATCGAGGGCGGTCTCGCCCTGCGGGTGAAGAGCGGCCAGGACGCCACCTTCATCCTCAGCGCCGGCGGCTTCCACCCCCGCTTCACCCCGCCCGCCGGTTTTCCCACCCCGAAGCGCCTGACCATCACGCTCGCGGACAGCCCGCTGCTGCGCATCGTCTTCTCCGGCTACTTCGCCGTCACCCCCGGCACCGTCCAGGCGGGGGCGGAGCTGTCCGCCGTCATCGGCTCGCACAGCACCGGGGTCACCGGGCGGCTCGCCTTCGACGCGCTGGTGCGCTGGGAACCCAGTTTCGGTGTCCAGCTCGACCTGAGCGGCTCCTTCGAACTGCGCTTCGCCTCCCGGACCCTGTGCTCACTCGGACTGCGCGTCCACGTGGACGGCCCCACCCCCTGCTGGCACGTGGCCGGCCGGGCCAGCTTCTCCCTGCTGTTCTTCGACGTGAGCTTCCCCTTCGACGAACGCTGGGACTGCACCGGCGCGACCGCCCTGCCACCGCCCCCGGACGTCTGCGGGATCCTGGAACGGACCCTGGACGATCCGCACAGCTGGGAGCCGGTCCTGCCGGACGGGGTGCGCACGATGGTGTCGCTGCGTGCCGACGACACGGCCGACGGGCGGCTGCTGCATCCGCTGGGCCGGCCCCGGTTCAGCCAGCGCACGGTCCCGCTGGGCATCCAGGTGGTCCGGTACGGGCCGGGCCGGCTGCCCCAGCCGACCGCCTTCGCCGTGACGGTGACCTTCACCGGCGGGGCGGGCACCGCGCAGCCCGTCACGGAGAACTTCGCACGGGCCGACTTCTTCGACCTCACGGACGACGAGAAACTCACCCAGCCGGCCTTCGAACAGCTCTGCTCGGGCAGCGAACTGACCCCGCCGGCCCCCGCGGTGACCGCTCCCACGTACTCGGTGCCCGTGGAGTACGAGACCAAGTGGCTCGGCGGCCCGGTCAGCACACCGAAACCCCCGTGGCAGATCACCGACGCGGCCTTCATCGCGGCGCTCCCCTTCGGGGCCGTGGGCCGCAGCCTCGTGCACACGCTGAGCAGCCGCTACCTCTCGCCACCGATCACCACGCCGGACAAACCGGTTCTCAAGGATCACGCGTACGCAGTCGTCGTGACCGGCACCCTCAAGGACGCCGGGTTCGCGCACAAGTCCACCTTCACCGAAGCCACCGCCCTGCTGGCGACCGTGTCGGGCCGGTCCGCACTGCAACAGGTCGTGCCCGCATACGAGGTGAAGCCATGACCACGTACACCTTCGCGTCCTGGGGCCGGTCCGGTGCCGCCGCCTCCCTGACCGACCCCGACGACCTGGTCCGTACCACGCCGGTGCGGGGCTCGCTGGCGGCCACCGCCTCCGTGAACGGCCGCCCCGGCCGGCCGGTGCCGGTCCCCGCGCTCCAGCTGTACGGGCCGGGCGACGTCCGGGCCGTCGACCCCAAGGAGATCGTGCGGCTGTTCCCGCTGCCGGGCACACCGGACGCGGAGACCACCCGTTTCCCCCTGGTGGAGTTCGAACGCACCGAACTGCCCTGGCTGTTCACCCCGCTGATGCCGGGTGCCACCGGCGCCCTTCGTCCCTGGCTCGCCCTGGTCTGCGTACCGCTCGCGGCGGGCCGGCCCGAGCACGCCCCCGGCGTCCCGCTGCCCGTCCTGCGGGTGGCGGGCAGCGAACTGCCCGACCCGGCGACCCTCCACCTCTGGGCGCACACACAGACGCTCCCGGGGCACGAGACAGACCCCCGGCGGTCCGTGTCCCGGCTGCTCGCTCCGCGCCGCCTGCTGCCGTACACCGGCTACACCGCCTGTCTCGTCCCCGCCTTCGAGGCCGGGCGGCTGGCCGGCCTCGGGCAGCCCCTGGGCGGCGCCGGCCTGGCGCCGGCCTGGGGCACCGGAACGGAGACGCGCGACCTGCCGGTCTACTTCTCCTGGACGTTCGCCACCGCCGAGAGCGGGGACTTCGAGACCCTGGCCGACCGGCTGCGGGCCCGCCCCCTACCCGCGCATGCCGGCCGCAGGCCCCTCGACATCAGCCGCCCCGGACTGTTCGCGGACGGCCCGGGGCCGGTCGTCCAGCAGGTGGAGAGCGCGCTGCGGGCGCCCGACACCCCGGCCCCGGATCCCTGGCCCGTCGGCCCCACGAGCACGCAGTGGCGCCAGCGGCTCGCCGACGCGCTGGTGCCGATCGCGGACGGTGAGGGCGACGAGGACCCCGATGTCCTGCCCCCGCTGTACGGCGGCTTCCACGCGCTGCGCACGCGGCCGGACCCCACCTCGCAGGGCTGGCTCGACGTCCTCAACCTCGACCCGCGGTGGCGGGTCGCGGCCGGGCTCGGCGCCCGCGTCGTCCAGGCCGACCAGGAAGCCCTCATGGCCTCGGCCTGGCGGCAGCTCGCCGACGTCCGGGCGGCCAACCGGATGATCGACCTCGGCCGGTTCGCCCGCCTCGTCGCCGGCCGCCTGCACCTCAAGCACGTCGGGCCGCTCACCGCCGACGAGGTCCTGCGCCTGGTCACCCCGCTGCAGAGCCGTCTCACGCTGAGCGCGAACGACACCTTGTGGTCGGCGATCCGATCGAGCGTGCTCCCCACCGCCATGGCCACCACCTCCTTCTTCCGCGCGGTGCGCCCGATGGGGGTGCTCAGCCGGCGAGTGGCCCTCGTCGCGGGGGCCGCGGCCGGACGGGCGGTGGACGCGGCGCAGCCGCCGCCGTTCGCCACGGTGCTGACTTCGGTCGCCGCCTCCGCCACCGGACTCGCCGTCAGCCCCCGCGACCCGGACGGTGCGGTGGCCTTCGCCGTCGCGCCCGAGCAGGTCGTGGCCGCCGACCGGCTGGAGGCCGTACAGAAGGTCTTCGCGCCCGTCGACGGCGCGCCGGACGCCTGGAAACAGATCACGGCCGACGCGGTGGGACGCTCCCTGAAGCGGCAGGTGACCACCGAACAGCTCTCCGCCACACCGCCGGTGCCCGCCGTCGCGCTCAACCGCGCCTTCCGCATCACCGACCTCCCCGAGGCCGAGGCACCCGCCGATTTCCTGGCCCGGACCACGATGACCCCCGAGGGCGACCTCGTCTTCCCCAGCGGACGCACCGGCCCGGCCGGACTCGGCCTGTTCGGCGGGCAGGCGCCGGACCCCGCCACGGTCCACGGCAGCTTCAACGGCCAGTGGATCGGCCCCTGGGACTCGTCGGGCCAGGGCGATGTCGTCGGCTACTGGAAGGGCGCCTGCCACGGGAGCTGGGACTTGGGCGCCGGCCGGACGGGCAGCTGGAAGGGCGACTTCGTGGGCACCTGGAGCAGCAAGCCCGGTGCGGACGGCAGCGCCCCCACCTGGCTCGCCCTCTACACGGGCACCTGGGACGCCGAATCGGAGAACGGCACCTGGCGCGGAGTGTGCACCGGCACCTGGCGCGAGGAGAACAACAGTTCCGACGGCGTCTTCACCGGGACCTGGCGGTCCCCCCTCCGCCACGGCACGTTCCGGGGCGACTGCCCGGGGTCCTGGGACTGGAACCCGCCCGCCGAGCAGTCCGGCACGTGGTGGGCGGACTGCTTCGGCGACTTCCAGGTGACGGGGGACGGCCCGGGCGGGGAACAGGCTCCCTGGGACACCTCCGTCCTCAAGGGCCTCGTCGACCAGTGGGACGCCTCCCACCAGATCGGCCTCGGCGTCTTCACCGACCCGGCCGTCCTCACCGAGCAGCAGGACCGGCTTCCCGTCCCCGTCGTGATCGGAGCGCGGCCCGAGGACCTGAAGGACATGGTCGTCTCCGCCCACGACCAGTCGCTCAAGCCCTCCGACGCGCCGCCGGTCCCGTCCCGGAACACCTTCCCCGCCCAGTCGACCCGGCAGGCCCTCGTGGACCTGACGGACCCGAAGACCACCGTGCCCGCTGCTGTGGGCGCCCGGATCGACCGGCCGGACACCGGCGATCCGGAGACCCCCGTGCAGTGGGCACCGGTCTTTCCGGACGCCATGTGGCCACCGCTGTCCGCCCAGTCCACCGAGTGGATGTTCGGCGGCCTGGACCACATCCCGGCAGACACCGCCGCCCTGGCCCTCACCAACCCGCCCTTCGTCGCCGCGTACATGGTCGGCCTCAACCACGAGCTCGCGCGCGAGCTGCGCTGGCGGGAGTACCCGACCGACCAGCGCGGCACCTACTTCGCCTCGTTCTGGGGGTACGGCGCGGATCTGCCGCCGCTGCACACCTGGCGGCTCGACCTGCCGCTGGGGGCCCACCTGACCGCACCGCCCGACCGCGTCGTACTGCTCCTGCGCAGCGCACTGCTGCGCCGCTACCCCGGGGCGATCATCTACGCGGCGCCGCTGACCGGCACCGACCCCGACGAGGACCACGCCCGGCATCCGATCTTCCGCGGCGGCCTGGACCCCGACACGACCATGCTGGGCTTCGACCTCACCAAGACCGAACTCGAGGCGTCCCCGTGGTGCTTCGTGATCGCCGAGCACCCGACCGAGCCCCGGTTCGGCGTCGAGGAGCCGGAAGCCCCCTACGCCTGGGGAGCCGTCTACCAGCCGCCCGGCACCGGCGACAAGGCGGGCGACTGGAACAACCTCCGCTGGACCCACCTCTTCGACTCCGAGGCGGCCTATCTGGCCGCCGCCTACGCCCCGGGGACCGTGCGCCCCAACGTCGCCTGCGACGGGCTCGTATGGGGCACCAGCGCCGCGGGGACCGCCCGCCAGTGTTTCCGGCAGCCCGTCAGGATCGTGCTGCCCGCCGAGCGACTGCTGCATCCCGAGGAGACCTACCGATGACAGAACTCGGCGCCCTGCGCCGGGCCGTGGCCACGGCGGAGGAGCACCGCGCGCTGCTCGGCGCCGACGCCACCGCCGACGACCGGCGGGCCGCCTACGACCGGCTCGCGAAGGCCCGGCGAGCCGTGGACGCGAGAGTCCGCGCCTTCGTGGAGCGGGGCTTCGCGAAGCAGCTCGCCGCGCTCGATCCCCACGTGCCGCTCGTCCTCATGCCCGTACGTCTGGAGACGCGGCTGCGGCACGGCGGCGGGGGGACGGACACGCCGGGGGCGCACGGGGCGCACCGGCACCGGGCGGGCGCCGCGGCGGACGGGACGACGCCGGACACGCTGCTCGTCCGGATCTTCCCCGACGACATCCACGTCGACTCCCACGAGCCGCTGCCGACGGACGGCGAGGTCGAGGAGGGCCGCCGCTACTGGCGGACCGTGTGGCACGCCGGCCGCACGGAGAACGCGGCCGGCGACCGCGCCCGGCTGTTGCTCGCCGCCTGGGGGCAGCTGACCGGGACGCTCGGCGCCGAGCGGGCCCGGTGGCTCGTCCGGCAGCTCACCCCGCTGTCGGACACCCGGCCACAGGCACCCGTACCCGGCACCGACACGCTGCCGGACCCGGACTGGCCGACCGTGCCGGTGCGCGGGCGGGGCTGGAACCGGGCGGCGACCGCCTCCACCCTGCCGGACCAGTTCGTCGTACGCGCCTACCAGCAGGATGTGCTGGTAGGCGAGGCGACGGGCAAGCCGGTCCCGGACGTGGTGCAGACGGGCCCCGACCCGGACGCCGTGCCCCCGTCGAGCGGTCTGCCCCTCGACCCGGGGCTGCGCTGGCTGACCGAGTACGCCGTGGCGGAGGCCGAGGGCCTCGCCGTCAGCGTCCCGCTGCGCACCGAGCTGGGATACGACCCGAACAAGGTGCCGCTGCTCACCCGGGTGGTCGCGTTCGGCGTGTCCGCCAGCCTCACCCCCGAGGCGTCCGCCGACCGGCTCACCCAGCTGCTGTCCGGGCGGGACGGCGACGGCCAGGCCGCCTTCGTCCCACAGGGCACGCCCACCAACCTGCTCGCCGGAGACGAGAACCCGCCGCCCCCGCCGCCCGATGTCGACCGGCTGCTCGGAGCCACCCCCGCCGCCGCGCCCGACCCCTGGGCCAACAGCGCCCGCACCGCCGCCGCGCTCGGTCTGCCCGCCGGCTCCCTCGAGGCACTGCCCGGTGGAGACGAACCGGAACAGGCCGACGCGCGCGCCCTGCAGATCGCCCTGTGGAGCGCCACGGGCGACTTCTACCTCGACGAACTCCTGCAGAGCGACCAGGGAACCGCGGAACTCCCCGTCGACCGGAGCTGGCTGCGCCACCACCACATCGAGCACGTCCGGGCCCGCGGCCCGCTGCCGGTCCTGCGGGTCGGCCGGCAGCCGTACGGCCTGCTGCCGGTCACCGCCACCGCGCGGTGGCAGCCCGACGCGCTCGAACCGTCGGGCCTCACGGGACTCCACCGGGTGCTCGGCGTCCTGCGCCCGTTCTGGGAGGTGGGCGTCGGCACGCTGCCCCGGGTCGGCGGCCCCGACCAGCCGGAGGACCCCCTCCAGCTGCCCAAGCCCGAGCGCGACGTGCTGCGCGCCCTCGGCATGGCACCGGTCTCGCGGACCGTGTCGGTCCGGTCCGTTCAGGGAGGGATGCTCGCCTGCTTCAAGGACATCGGACTCGGCCTGGCCGGCCTCGACTTCACCACCACCGGCTTCTGCATGGGCGGCACCCCCGAGGACGTGCAGTCCCGGGCCCTCGACACCGCTCTGGGCATTGCCTACCGGCCGAAGATCAGCCACCACGTCAACGGCGCGGCCACCCGGCTCTGGCTGCCCACCGTCGAGCCGAACCTGCCCTCGGGCCAGGACCCGGTCGCCGCCCTGGCGGACTTCCTGAACCAGGCCGTCACCCGCTTCGACATGTCCAAACTGATCGTCGACCAGGAGGCCCGCACCCTCCTGGAGGCGCTGCTCAAGCACACCGCCAATCTGGAGTACGGGCGGGCCGCCTCCGGGGTCAAGGACCCGGAGGACGCGCTGGCCCGCTCGCCGTTCGCCCAGGTGCTGTTCAACCCCGCCAAGCTGCTGTCCACGGTCGCCGAGGCCGGTCTGAAGACGAAGCCCTTCACTCTTGGCACGATCATGCAGCTGCCCACGCCCTCGTCCAGGCCCGCTGCGCCGCCGGTCGCACCACCGGCGCCCACAGCCGCACACACCGTCCGGGCCGTGGCCGCCCCGGGCCGGGACGCCGACCTGGCCCCGACGATTCTCCAGACCATCCTCGACACCCGCGCCGCCATGGCCGACCAGGTGCTCACCGCGGTGACCAAGAACCGGGGCGTGCTCACCCTGCTCGGCACCGAGCGGCCCTGGAGCATCCGGCTCGCCGAGATCGACGCGGCCCTGCAGTACCTCGCCGGGCGCGTGACGAACGACTGGGCCCATCGCACCGACCCCTTCACCCCCCTGGAGCGGCTGCTCGGCGAATGCCTCGACCTGGTCTCCCACCGGCTCGACGCCTGGATCGGCTCCCTGGCCAACGCCCGGCTCGCCGCCCTGCGCGAACGGCGCCCGACCGGGGTGCAACTCGGCGCCTACGGCTGGGTGGAGAACCTCTCGGCACGCACCGGCCCGGTCAGCAAGGGCTGGGTGCTCGCGCCCTCGATCCCGCAGGCCACCACCGCCGCCATCCTGCGCAGCGGAGCGCTCTCCCACCCCACCGACCCCGGCGCCTTCGCGGTGGACCTCTCGTCACGGCGGATGCGGGTGGCCATGACCGTCCTCGACGGGGTCGCCCAGGGGCAGCCGTTCGGGGCGCTGCTCGGCTACCGGCTGGAGCGCCGGCTGCACGAGGCGGGCGAGGCACCCGGCTCGACACTGGTCCTCGACCGGTTCGTCGCCCCGCTGCGCGCCAAATGGTCGGTGCAGGGCGTCCAGCACCCGGGCACGGGAGCCCAGGAGTTCATCGGCGCCCACGACGTCACCGACGGCGCACGGCTCGCCGAGGTGGCCGACGGGGACGTCATCACGTATCTGCGGGCGAACTCGGGCGACCCGCAGATGACCGGCCCCGAGGAACAGGCCGTCGTGGACATCCTCGCCGCGCTGCGCGACGACCTCGACGCCGTCGGGGACCTGCTGCTCGCCGAGAGCGTGCACCAGCTGACCCAGGGCAACCCGGACCGGGCCGGAGCCACCCTGGAGTCGCTGGCGGCCGGCGGGCAGCCGCCACCGCGGCCCCAGGTCCTCGACACCCCGCGCCGCGGCATCGCGGTCGGCCACCGGGTCCTGGTCGTCGTGCCGGACGCGGCGCCCCGCGCGGCGGGCTGGGACAGCGCCCAGCAGGCCGCACGGCCCCGGGCGGCGGCCGAACCGCGGCTCGACACCTGGGCCGGACACCAGCTGGGAACGACCGACCGGATCCGCCTCCGGGCCGCCTGGCTGAGGCCCGGCCAGCAGTACGTGCCAGGCGCGACCACGGTCACCGAACACGCCTGGCCCCTCACCGGGCAGTGCGCCCTCGACGTGGTCGCGCTCGCCGCCGGCAGCCGGCTGCGGACCGCGCTCACCACCGCCCTCCTGCCCGAGCGGCCGTCGAACGTGCCCGCCGACGCCCTGCCCGTCCCGCGCACGGACCGGAACCCGAACTGGCCGGCCACCACCCTGGACATCCTCCAGGTCGAGGCGCTCGGCGCGGCCGTCGCCGGGGTGCTGACGACCGGCCGGCCCGGCACCGCGGCCGACCTCGCCCACGCGTACACCGCGCCGCCCCCGGCCGCGGACCCCGAGCTGCACGGCCGGGCGGTCAAGGCCCGCGCCGATCTCCAAGCCGCCGTCACCGGACGGGACCTGGACGCGCTCGCCGCGTTCGGGACGACCGGGCCGCCGGCCGGAACCGACGCGGAGCGGGCCGAGCAGCTAGCCGCCGCGCTGCGCGAGGCACAGGGGCGGATCGCGGCGGCCGACGCGGTGGCCTCACCGGCCGGGCCGCCGGCCGGACCGGTGGCCGACATCGCGGTCCTGGAAGCGGTCTTCGGCGCCGGGTTCCGGGCGGTGGGCCTGGTGACGCCGCCCGACCCGACGACGCTCGACGCCTCCTTCGGCACCGGACTCGACCGCGGCGGCGACGCGCTGCTCGTGCCGGGCGACTGGGTGGACCTGACGGGCACGGTCCGGCCGGGCACCGGCGCCCTCGCCGACCTGGTGCTGCACACCGGGGCGGCGGCCACCGGCATCGGCCACACCCTGCGGATCGGACAGATGCCGTTCGCGCCGAACGACCGCTGGGTGGGCGCGGCGCGCACGCCCGCCGACGAGGAGAAGCCGGCCACCGGCCTGGTGGTGCACGGTCCCGCGCAGTCCCTCGCCTCGGGCAGCTTCGCCGTTCTCGTCGTCGACGCCTGGTCGGACCTGATTCCCGCGCAAGCGCACACGGCGGGCGCCACCTTCCACTTCGACGCGCCCGGCACACGCGCCCCGCAGGCCGTGCTGCTCGCCGTACCGCCGACGGTCGGTCAGCCGTGGACCCCGGACGTGCTCGCCGACACCCTCGGCGAGGCCCTCGCCCTGGCCAAGCTGCGGCTGGTCGACCTGGACGCGCTGGGCTGGCTGGGCCGTTACCTTCCCGCCGCCTACCTGCCCGAATCGGCGATGGGGACGGCGCCCAGCGTGTTCGTGAAGGACCTGATGCTCCGGAGCGATCTGGGCACCATCATGACGAAGCTGATCCAGAAGGAGTCGTGATGACCTTCGACGTGATGGCCTTCGGCCAGTTCCACCGGGTGGAGCCGGTGGTCCGCCCGAGCGGCACCGGCGGTCAGCTCGACGAGGCCCTCGCGGCCCGGGTGGCCGACCCGCTGTTCCTGCTCGCCCGGCAGTGGCAGCTGGGGGAGTTCGCCGGTGAGGACGCCGGCTCGCCGGTCCGCTGCCGGATCGGCACCGAGAGCACCCCGCTCGGCGCGTTCCTCGCCGGCGGCGACACCACGGGCGTGAGTCTGCCGAAGGGCATGCCGCTGGAGTATCTGGCGGAGGCCGGGGCCGATCCGGACGAGGCGCTCCAGGAGCTGCCGCTGCGGGCCGTCGCCCGGGCCGGCCTGCGCTTCCTCGACACCCTGCGCGCCGAGGGCCTGTCGGACACCGACCTCGGCCCGATCGACGCGGCAGTGCTCGCCAAGGCACCCTTGCCCCGCCCGCCCGAGGACCCGGAGCAGGATCCGCTGCGGCGCGACCCCGGCGGGCAGGCCATGCGCGCCGTCCTCGTCGAACGGGCGCCCGACGGCGTCGCGCTCGCCGGGGACCTGGACAGCGGCTGGCGCCCGGCCGGACTCACCGCGGCCCAGCGGACCGCCTTCGACCGGGCGGCACAGAAGTGGCTCGCATGGTTCCACGACCGCTACCGGCCACCGGCCTCGTCGAGCTGGGTGCGGGAACGCCTGGAACACCGCTTCGCGGTCACCGCGGCGCCGGGCGGCCGGCCGGTGACGCTGACGGCGCCCGAGTACCCCGGCGGCACCGCCGACGCCTACCAGTTCGACCTCGACGCCGGTACGACACCCCTGCCCGCCCCGGTCGGCGGTACGCCCGCCGAGGTGCTGCCCACCCGCGTCACGTACCCGGGCATGCCGGCCGAACGCTGGTGGGAGTTCGAGGACACGGCCGTCAACCTGCCCGCGATCGGGGCGGGACCGCCCGACCTGGCCCGGCTGCTGGTCGTCGAGTTCGCGAACATCTACGGCAACGACCACTGGATGGTCCCGGTCGAACTGGCCACCGGCGCGCTGCACCGGATCGCCGGGCTCATGGTCGTCGACACCTTCGAGGACGAGACGGCCGTCGACCCGGTCCAGGACGCGGCCTGGTCGGTCTTCCGGCTGACGAACACGCAGGACGGAAAGCCCGGTCCGGCCCTGCTGCCGCTGCTGCCGAGCGCCTCGGCGCGCCTGGAGGGCACCCCGGTGGAGGAAGTGCTCCTCGCCCGCGACGAGATGGCCAACCTGGGGTTCGCGATCGAGCGCACGGTGCGGAGCGCCACCGGCGGGCCACGGGCCCGCGGTGACGAACCGCCCGACGACGATCCACCGGTGCCGCCGGTCGATCCGACGGCCCTCGCCTACCGGCTGGTCACAGCCGTCCCGGCGCACTGGATCCCGCTGGTGCCGGTGCCGCTGGCGGCGAACTCCGCCGCGGTGTGCCTGCGCCGCGGCCAGATTCCCCGGTTCGGCCCGGACGGCACCCGGCTGCCGCAGCTCAAGGCGGCCGGCCGGATCCTGGAACCGGAGGTGAAACGGGTGTTCTTCCGCGACGAGGAGGTGCCCCGCTCGGGGGTGACGGCCGGCCGGGTGCCGGTCGTCGCGCGCGGTGAGGACGGCCGGGTCTACCAGTGGGTGGGCCGCCGGGTCAGGGCCGGCCGGGGCGAGGCGTCCAGCGCGCTCGCCTTCGACCGCGCCGTACCGCCCGGGGGGACCGGATGAAGGCGTCCATGTACGCGTCGGGGGTGATCGTGACCCCCGACGCCGTGGAGATCGTCGCCACGGACACCTACGGGAGGCTGTTCCGCTGGGACCGGGTCCACGAGACCCCGGTCACCGCCCCGGTGACCCTGACGGAGCACGTGCACTGGGACTTGGTGATCACTCCCGACGGCCGGGAGATCGTCACCGCGTGCAGCGACGGGACGCTGGGGCGCTGGGACCGGCTGACCGGCCTGTCCCTGGGCGGACCGATCGCCGCCCACGAGGGCCCGGTCCTGTCCCTGGCCCGCACCCGCGACGGCGCCGAGATCGTCTCCGTCTCCCAGGACACCACGATCCGCCGCTGGGATCTGTCGACCGGAGCGGCACTCGGGGAGCCACTGCGTGGACACACCGGCACGGTGCTGACCGTCGCCGTCACCCCCGACGACGCGGAGATCGTCTCGGGCGGGGTGGACGGCACCGTACGCCGCTGGGACCGGGCGACCGGTACCCCGATCGGCGGGCCGCTGACCGGCCACAGCGGGCCGGTCCAGTCCGTTTCGGCGGGCTCCGCCGGGCGGCGGTTCGTCTCCGGTGGCATCGACGGTACGGTGCGCCGCTGGGACCGGGACTCCGGGCAGCAGGTCGGCGCCCCGCTGGTCACCGGATCGTCGGTCCGGGGGCTCGTGCTCACCGGGGACGGCGAGATCACCGCCGGCTGCTCCGACGGCACCCTGCACCGCTGGGCCCCGGACGGACAGCTCATCGGGGCGGTCCTGCCGGCCCACACCGACGTCGTCTGGACCATGACGACGACTCCGGACGAGACCGAACTGATCACGGCCGGCTGGGACACGGTCATCCTGCGGTGGGAGCGGATCACCGGGGTGCCGCTCCGGCCGGCGCGCACGGAGACCCGGATCGAGCCCGTGCCCCGCCTGGAGCTCCACGGCAGCACGCCCTTCTGACCCTTCTCCCCTTCTTTCCTCTCCTCTCACGTGGGAGCGCCGATGCCGGCCATCACTCTCGACACCTCGCAGCTGACGTTTTCCCGCGTCGCCGTGTGCGAAGCCCGCGACGGCACGGAGCACGGGGCCCGCCACGGCCCCCGGGGCGGTCTCGTCGACGGGGCGGCCGATCCGCCGCCCGTGGTGGAACTGCCCGCCGGCACCGGCTACCGGCTGCGGCTCGGCGACGGCATCACCGCCACCGTCGCCTTCGACGTCGGTGCAGACGGCACCCTGGACTTCGCCGCCCCGTACGACGCCTTCCTCAGCGGCCGCGGCAGCCGACGCCTGACCGTGCAGGGCCTGCCGGTCCTCGTCGACGCGCGGAGCCTGGACCATCCGCTCACCCCCGACCTGCCGGGCGCGGCTCCCCTGGCGCCGGACCGGACGCACGAACTGCGTCTACTGCCCGCCTCGGGGTACCGGCTGCGGGTCGCGACGGGCACCGCCGACGGCGGCCTCGACTTCACCGTCACCGCCGCCGGCACGGTCCGGCTACCGGCGGAGGCGGCCGGGATCGCCGAGGCCGCCGGGCACACCCTGACCGTGCGGGGCCGTACCGTCACCATCGACGGGCGCGGTCTCTCCCACGGTCTGCTGCCGGTCGGCGTGCCGGACGCCGCCGCGGGAACCTTCCTGTCCCCGGCCACCGTGCACCGGCTCACGCTGCTGCCCGCCGCCGGGTACGTCTTCCACGCGGGCCCCGGCGTGCCGGCCGACTTCTCGTACACGGTCCGACGGGACGGGACGGTCGACTACGACGCGTCCTGCGACACGTTCCTGACCGGGCGCGGCACGGACACCCTCCTCGTGGGCGGGTTCCCGGTGGTGCTGTCCGCGGCCGACGCCGACAGCGACCTGCTCGGTCTCGCGTCGCTCGACGGCGAGTCCGGTCCGACGCTCCGCGCGTGCCGTCCGCCCCGTGAACTCGCCGCCGTCCTCGTACCGGCGGCGGGCTACCAGCCGCGCACCGTGCACGGAGTGTGCACCGGCTTCCGCGTGGCCCGCGACGGCACCCTGAGCGCCGATCCGGCCGCCGCCGACTCCTACCGCGCCCGGTCCGAGGGTTCCACGACGCCGCCCCTGACGGTACGGATCGCCGGCACCGGGCGCGGCGGGCCGGCGCCCCGCGGCCGGGTGACCTTCACCGTGGACGGGCGGCACCTGGGCACGGTCCCGCTCGACGGGGTGGGCCTGGCGACCTTGCGAGCCGCGGCCGTGCCGGCCGATGCCCGGGAGGTCGTCGTCGTGTACGAGGGGGACGACGCGTACCACCCGTGCACCACGACGCTCCGCCTCCGGGACGGTCGCGCTCACGAGGTCTGACCGGTGGACGGCTCGTCCGGTCCGGGAGGCGGCCCGGGGGGCTCGGGGTTGGGGACCGGTGGGGTGCCGGTGACGATCCGTTTGCCGTCCAGGGTGTAGTGCCGGCGCCGAGGCCGGGGCGTGTAGCCCTCGGGGCAGAGCCGCCGGCCCCGTACGGCCGAGGACGCGCCGGACGGCGGCGGTCCGCTGCTGTCGGGGGGCGGAGCGCCGGCACCCGCTTCCGCGGGATCGGTCCGGACGCACTCGATGTCCGGATCGGCCTCGGAAGGGATCACCTCGGGCCGGCCGTCCCCGGCCGGGACGTCAGTCGACACCGCCGGGGCCTCCCCAGTAGAAGTTCGTTCCCCAGGACGTCGTCCCGGAGAAGTCGACCGAGATCTGGTAGGCGTTCGGATTGGTCTGCGAGGGATATCCCCCCAGCGGCTGCATCGTGCCGGCCGGGTCGGACTGGTAGGCCAGGTTGCGCATGAAGGCGGCGTGGCTCCAGCCGTCCGGCGGGAAGTGCCCACTGCCCATCCAGGTCCCGGTGGGATCCGGATGGTGGATCCGGTCGTCTACGATCTCGCCGCCCCAGTCGACCCGACCCGCCTGGTTGTACAGTCCGGAGGCGCTGAACAGGCTGCGGGGGAAGCCGCCCATCCATTCGCTCCCGATGCGGACCCACCACTTGTCCAGGTACAGCATGACCTTGATGGACAGTTCGTACTGGTTGCCGCCGTCGACGCTCTCCGCCATCCGGATGCCGGGGTAGACCGTGCTCGACAGCTGCTCCCAGCCCTTGACGTCAGGGACGTAGCCGCCGATGTTGTCGCCGCTCTGCGTGTAGTTGTTGGTGGTGTAGAAGAGGAACAGATGCGGAGCCCAGTCGCCGAAATGGTCGTAGTAGACCATCGTGCCCACCTCGACGGTCTGCAGATCGAACCCGGTACCCGATCCAGCCGAGACCCACAGCTGACCGAGCGAGAACTCGTTCGACCACTGGACGTAGGGCCGCCAGGTGTTGATGACGCCCTCGGTGCCGTAGTTGAGCAAACCCGGATCGATGACTTCCGCGTACTTGTGCGGAGGCTGGGCGGTGAGGGAGCGGAGGCCGGTGTCGTCGGGCGCCGTGACCTGCTTCGCGTAGGGCCCCTTCGCCAGGTAGTCCTGCAGGGTGCCGACCGGGGTGATGCGGTCCAGCGGCTTACGCAGGACCGGGACGGTGCCGGACGGCCCGGTCTCGGCGTCCGGATCGGGTGACTCGAAGGGCTGCGGGAGCCCACGGCGGTCGGAGTCGTACGACTCCGACGGCACGGCATCGGGTGGTTGGCCGGTGAACTCGCGCGGGACCCAGTCGAGTTCGTCGCCGTCGGCCGTCCTCGTCCGGGCGACGACATCGCGCCGGGCGTACCGGTCCTTGAAGTACTGCCGGATCTCCTCCAGCCGTTCGGCGTCCTGGCGGTCCAACTCCCGGCCGGCCAGGGGCCGGGGGAAGGTTCGGGGCGCGTCGGGATTGCGCAGAATCCTGCCCGCTTTCATCGTTCCCTCCTCAAGGGTGCGGCCCGGTCAGGGACCGACGGTGAACTCGACGTACTGGGGATCGACGAACTGGAACGTGCTGCCGCCCTGCAGCGTGTAGCCGGTGGCGACCCAGTTCGTGTCGTCGGGATGACCCAGCGTGCAGCTGAGGTAGTCGCCCCACAGGTCGCCGTACGGCCCGTCGGTGCTGTCCCGCGTGCCGGCCAGCACCCACGCCGGGTCTTCCCGGAACCCCACGACGTGCCGGGGGTTGAGCGTGCCGCCACCGCCGAAGAAGAGCGAGATCCCGACCACGCCGTCGTCGTTGGGGCAGGTGGCGGGATACGCGTACGCGTTGTCACCGTTCCACAGGTCCGGCTCCGAGACGACCGTCATGGTGGTGGTGTCGACCACAAGACCCTTGAGCCACGGCTGCGGGCGGTCGCTCGTCGCAAGGGCGTGCCAGAGAAAACCGACGTTGTTGCCGGTCACCCATCCCGCGGTGGCCCTGACCGTCAGTTTGCCCAGCCAGTTGGAGCCGTTCGGGCAACGGGACACATACGTTCCCGGCGTCGTGCTGCCCGTCCAGGCCCCGGATGTGTTGAAGTCGGTCCGGGTCCAGGAACTGCCGTCCGCGTCCGGCCACCGGAAGATCCGTACGGGGTTCTGCACGGTCTCGGACAGGAGATACATGTCGGTGGTCGCACCACGCGCGAGGCAGAAGGACGTGTCCGCCGTGGTGTTGTAGTAGACGTACGAGAGCTGGTGCAGCGCCAGCTGTCCCAGCGAGATCTTGAAGACCATCGTGGCGGTCCCGACCGTCCCGCGGAACACGTTGTACGAGATGTAGAGGTGCTCGTTCGCGGTGGCCATGTCGGGACGGTCGAACGTGACTCCCGTGGTCCAGGTGGGGTCGAAGAGGCCCGGGCCGAAGTCCCAGAAGAACCAGGAGGTGGGGGCGGGCGTTCCGTCGGTGGAGACGGCCAGTCGGAAGACGTTCGACCCGTTCGCGTCCGGTTTGTACTGGAGGAGCCAGATCCACAGGTTCCGGGTGCGCTCGTGCAGGGTCATCTGATCGCAGCACAGGCCGCCCGCGGTGAACGGGAACACGGCGAACGGATCGACCTGCGTCCAGGTCGATCCACCGTCCTGCGAACGGCTGGCGTAGGTGTTTCCCGTCAGGAACGCCTGACCGAGGAAGCGGGCGGCGGTCGGTTCGTCGTCCACTCCCGTGCCCAAGCCCGTCGCGGCGTTGTCCAGGCCGGTGTTGAGGACCAGATTCACGGAGGACATGGGGGCTCACCTTGTCTCGACCTGCCCGGCCGCACACGGATCCCGATCCGCCGCACACGTGTCCACGTGTCCAGCGGGGATTTCTTCCCCTACCCGGTGGCGGGCGGCGCGTCAGTGGGCGGCACATCGGCGTGCCCCGGACGCGCGGGTACGGACTGCCGCAGCCGTCGAACGAGCCTGGCGCGTTCGTTCCGCTCGACGTCCCCTTCCCGGAAGGGCCGCTCGCGTGGGAGCTCCGCGCTCTCCCGCGGGCTCACCGCCGCGATGACGGGACCGGGCCGAGGGGGTTCGTACGCGAAGGGGCCCCTCGCCGCAGGGTCGTACAGGTCACTGCTCATGGGTACCTCTCGGCGCGTCGGACGCGGCGAAGGGGGCGCGCACACGGCCGACCACCGCTCTCCATTCTCCTCCCGCCCGGAGACGAGCGCAGTTCGACGCTTGTGCTCTCGGCCGTCCCTGGAGGCCGCCGCCAGGGACGGCGTGGTGTTGCCGCGTACCTTCGTGCACCGAACTGTGGTGTCCCACCACATACGCGGCCGACCTGGGCGTTCCTACGGTGTGGCGACACGGAACCGTCCCCGCCCACCCTCCGGAAGTGGTACCCATGGCCGCCCCAGCAAGCTCCCCGCCGGCATCCTCGAACCTCAGGCGAATCGTCGCCGCCAGCCTGATCGGCACCACCATCGAGTGGTACGACTTCTTCCTGTACGGTTCGGCCGCCGCCCTGGTCTTCAACAAGCTGTTCTTCCCCGAGTCCGATCCGCTCGTCGGCACGCTCCTGTCCTTCCTCACCTACGCGGTCGGCTTCGCCGCCCGGCCGCTCGGTGCCCTGGTGTTCGGCCACTACGGCGACCGGCTCGGCCGCAAGAAGCTGCTGGTGATCAGCCTGCTGATGATGGGCGGGGCGACGTTCGCGATCGGGCTGCTGCCGACCCACGCCACCGTCGGGGCCGCCGCTCCGGTGCTGCTCACCGTGTTGCGGCTGGTGCAGGGCTTCGCGCTGGGGGGTGAGTGGGGCGGTGCGGTGCTGCTGGTGTCGGAGCACGGCGACGCCCGGCGGCGCGGCTTCTGGGCCTCCTGGCCGCAGACCGGCGCTCCCGCCGGTCAGCTGCTCGCCACCGGGGTGCTCTCCGCGCTCACCGCGCTGATGTCGGACTCCGCGTTCGGAGCGTGGGGCTGGCGGATTCCGTTCCTGCTCTCCGGTGTCCTGGTCCTCCTCGGCCTGTGGGTCCGTCTCTCCGTCGACGAGTCACCGGTCTTCAAGGCGGCGCTGGCCCAGGCCGAGGCGCGCAGGTCCGCCGCCGGGGCGACGGAGAAGATGCCGCTGGTCGCCGTGCTGCGCCACCACTGGCGCGATGTACTGATCGCCATGGGCGCCAGGATGGCCGAGAACATCAGCTACTACGTCATCACCGCGTTCGTGCTCGTCTACGCGACCACGGCGGCCGACCTGAGCAAGCAGACGGCGCTCAACGCGGTGCTCATAGCCTCGGCCGTGCACTTCGCGGTCATCCCGATGTGGGGGGCGCTGTCGGACCGGATCGGGCGCAGGCCGGTCTATCTGACCGGTGCGATCGGTGTGGCGGTGTGGGCGTTCCCGTTCTTCGCGCTGATCGACACCAGTGACTTCGGGAACGTGCTGCTCGCCGTCACCGTCGGCCTCGTCTTCCACGGCGCGATGTACGCCCCGCAGGCGGCGTTCTTCTCCGAGATGTTCGCGACCCGGATGCGGTACTCGGGCGCGTCGATCGGCGCGCAGTTCTCCTCGGTCGCGGCCGGTGCCCCGGCCCCGCTCATCGCCACCGCGCTGCTCGCGGACTACGACAGCTCGACGCCGATCTCGCTGTACGTCATCGCGGCGGCCCTGATCACCCTGCTCGCGATCGGCTGCGCCCGGGAGACCCGGCACCGGGACCTCGCGGACATCGGGGCGACGGCCCCCGACCCGGACGGTCCGAAGGCGCGGGCGGCAGACACCCGGACCGCCTGAAACGCCGTCCGCCGGGCGGGGCCGT
>NZ_JBHJQP010000042.1:0-48176 GCF_042262625.1 Streptomyces sp. NPDC056347
TCTTCGCTCCGCGAAGACGCCGGAACCTCACGACTCCGTCGTGAGTAGGCGTCACTCCGTGACGCCTTGTCGGTCCACTCCGTGGCCCAGTGGCTCGGATCGCTCCGCGATCCGGCCTGAACGGCCTGCGCTCCGCGCTGGCCTGAAAGCGCGGCAGCAAGGGGTGGTGTGTTTGACGCCTGGTCAAGCGCACGGTCTTGCATGGCCTGCTTGTGTTCGCTTCGCGAACTCCTGTGCTATCTGTGAAGCTCCGGGGTCTGCTGACGAGGTTCTGGGCCGGCCACTCTCGTGTCGGAGGTGCGGGCCTTCCGGATCCGGAGGGCCTTCTCGTCGGTCTCTACCGTAGCGCTTCCGGGGTGCTTCCTTATTCGAGTTGTGGGCAGAAAAGTTACGGGATCTCTGAGTTTTCGGGGCGCTCCTCTTCGGCGGGGGCGGTGCTGGCTTCATGGAGGATGGTCTGGATCAACTTGCTTCTGCTGTCGGAGAGTTGATTGTTCCTCTGGCTGGTGCGGATCTTGCAGAGCCAAGGGCCGATCATGACGCGTTCCCCGTCGACCTCGATCCCCTCCCGGGCTCCGGGAAGACGGCCGTGCCGCTCGATGAAGGCGCGCAGCAGTGTGGCTGTCTGTTCGAAGGAGCGGCGTTTTCTGGTCTTGAGGGTGCTGGGTGTGGCGGGGGCGGGGGTGGTGGGCTTCTTCGTCGTCAGGGTGACGTGGTCCGGGGTGAGGCCAAGGCGGGCCAGGAGGTGGCGTTGACCGTCGGCAAGGGTGTTCCAGGTGGTGAGCTGACGGTGTAGCCAGGTGCCGGCTTTCATGCCGTCAATCACCGTGTCGCGGCGCAGTTTTGCTGGGTCGTGTCCGTCCTGGATGTGGCGGGCCAGGAGGTGGTACTTGCGGTGCCAGTCGGGTCCGTACGGGAGAAGCCAGTTGGGGTCGAGGGCGGTGAGGCGTGTGTGACGGGTTGTGGGGAGTTGGTCTTTGCGGGCCAGGCCGCGTTGGTCGACGAGGAATTGGCCGCCGGGATCGTGGGCAGGGATGGCGAGGTGGCCGTGTTCGGCGTGGAAGGCCTCGATGAGGGTCATGTTGCCTTCGAAGGTGGCTTCGTGCTCGTCCCAGATCATGCCGAGCTCTTCGAGTTCGGCGGTCCAGTCCGCGGTCAGGGTGCCGCGGCGGTGGGCGGTGCGCTGGCCGGCGATGAAGGAGCCGAGGCGGTAGCCGTAGGCGTCTGTGTAGTCAACCGGGACCTTCAGGTGACCGTGTTCTGTGTGGTAGCGGGTGGCCGCCGCCAGGCCGGCACGGCGGGGTGCGGAAAGGACCGCGCCAGCCGACGGCCAGGCCAGCAGGTCCATCGCGCGGGCGATCGTGCCCGGGTCGAGGGTGAAGTCGAAGCGGAACCGGCGGGTGAGGAGGCGGTGGGTTTCGGCGTCCAGACGGTGCGCGGTGGCCTTGCGCGGGGCGCGGGCAGCAATCGTCTGGTCGTGGTGGCGCAGTGCTGCGGTGATGAGCCAGAGGGCTTCGTAGGGGGTATCGAGGAGGTCGGTGGGGTCTGCTCCTGGTGGGGTGTAGGCGGGGATGATCAGGCTCGCGGTCTTCACATCGGTGGTGGGAGGTTTGCGCAGGGCGCGGCCCAGGGCCTGGACGATGCGGCGCACGCTCTCGGTGCGGGAGGCGAACACGATTGCGTCCACAGCTGGCAAGTCGATGCCCTCGCCCAGGACTTGGGCGTTGGTGATCACGGCGCGGTCGGCGTTCGCGAACTGGTTGAGGAGTTTCGTGCGCTGGTCGGGGGTGTGGTTGCCGTTGATTGAGGAGACGGACAGGGTGCCGGCCCAGGAGGGGCGTTGGTCGGGTGGGAGGGTGCGCAGGGTGTGGGGGAACTGGCGGGCGAAGTCTTCTGCGTCGGCGACCTGTTGGAAGTAGACGATCACATGGCGGAGGTCGTGTTCGGTCATCGCTTTGAGGATCGCCAGGTGCAGGGCGGTCGTCCGGCGCGCGGTCGGGGCGAAACCGGTGTGCGCGTGGTCGGGGTCGGTCAGGACCGTGCGCAGGTCGGTGTTGGTGATGGTGGGGATCAGGAGTTGGTAGTCGGCCAGGACGCCGTCCTCGATCGCAGCCGCGTGGGTGTAGGTGTGCAGGCGGGGGCCAAACACTTTCGGGTCGTCCATGGAGGCGATCAGGGACGGGGACTCCCACTCCGGTGCGGTCGTTGCGGTCCGCTTGGGACGCGGGCGGGTGTCCGGGGCCTCGGTCAGGCGCGGCGCTTCCCATTCATAGGGCGTGGCGGTCAGATACAGACGGCGGTCGGTGCGGATCTGGGAGGAATCGTGGACCATCGTCCATTCCTTGTCCCAGGAGCCCGCGGTGCGGTGCGCCTCGTCGATGATCGTGAGGTCGAAGGCGGGTGCGGTGAAGACGGAGTGCTGGATTTCCTCGATCCGCGGGAGGGAGTCGAGGGTCACGAGCACGATCGCCTTCTCGTTCTTCCTGGCGCGCTGGACCAGCCAGTACGCCAGGTACTCCCCCGAACCCGTACTGCTCGCGCCCGCCTTGGCCAGCACGGGGTGCTTGTCCGCGTTCAGCGACGACACCGCCATCAACGCCTCGGTACGGCCGTCAGCGCGGGCCGCGGCCGCCCACTGGCCGATCAAGTCCCTCGACGGCACCACCACCAGCAGAAACCGGACATCCAGGGCCTCGGCCGTGCGCAGCGCGATCAGCGTCTTGCCCGTACCACACGCAGACACCATGTGCCCGCGGCTCCCGGGTTTCCTCAGACCTCTTACCCCGCTGTCCACCGCAGCCTGCTGATCCGTGCGCAGCACCCGGCGGGCAGGCGCGAAAGTGTTGGTCAGGGGCGGATGGCTGCCTGGGACAGCGGGGCTGGGGTTGGTGGCCATCGGGTGGTTCCTTGGGAGGCTCGGCTGAAGGTTCGCAGGGGGGCGGGCGGGGGTCACTGGTAGAGGAAGTCTGTCCACCACACCTGAAGCCCGTCGACCAGGGCGACAGCATTGTCTGCCACCTGACGGCGCTGGGCGGTTTCATACGTGGCGTATACGGCGTCGAAGGTCGGCCCAGGGTTGTGGTACTCGGCGGCAAGCCGGCAGAAAAGGGGTGAAGGACTGAAGACGGTTGTCGCCGCCTCGTCTTCGTCCACCAGCTCCGCGGGAAGCCCGCCGTACACCTCGGAGGCGATACAGCAGGCCCAGTCGACCAGTTTGCGTGTCGCCCCCACGTCGGCCGCGACGCGGTCGAGCAGCAGCGGGCGGCAGCGGGGATCAGAGCATTCGTCCACCGTCGCGTAGAACAACCGGTCCAGCAGGGCGTCACCCGCCCGGACCTGATGGCCTGGCAGGTACGTCCCGGACGGCGGCACGAACGTGCGTTGCCGACGGCGGACCGCGGCCGCAGTGTGCACATGGTCCACGCCGCTCACGATTCTTTCCACGGGCCCCTCCAACAAGGTTCGGTGTCTGGTATTCCGGGCCCCATCGTCGCGCGCCCTGGAGGCACCGCGGCCGCAGAACGGCGAACACGCCGCGCAGCGGTAGATCTTCTAGTAAGGAGGCAGGGCTTCGAAGGCGCGGTAGCGGTGGTGTGCGAGGAAGCATTGTTTGCTCGATCCACTCGGTGCCCCTGCAGGTGTCAAGTGTGCTTCGGCGCTGGTGCTTTCCTGCGTGCGGCAGCAGCTCTTCGGGCCTGGGCTCGCGCAGCGTGGTGGTGTGCGAGGGCTTCTCGGGTGCGTTTGGGGATGACCAGTTTCTGCTTGGCGGCGGGCGCGACGAAGGTGCTGGCGCCGGTGCCGTAGCGGCCTCGGAGGGTGTCGCTGTCGGTCTTGTAAAGCAGGACGTCGATGATGCCGAGGGCGCGGAGGTTGGTCAGTGCTCGTTGGACGTCGTCGATGTCGCGCCAGTCTCGGGTGTAGACGCAGATGGGGCGGCGGGTGTCGTCGCTCTTGGGCCGGGTGTTGATGAGCGTGCCTGCCTTGCTGCGGTAGCCGAGAAGGCCGTCTTGGGTGGCGGCGCGGATCGTGGTCCAGGAGGCATCGAGAAGGCTGAGCGGTGTGAACCAGATCCACTTGCCGCTGAAGGGGTGGTCGTCCTCGGTCAGGGGGGTGTCTGGGGCGTCGGCCCACAGCCAGTGTTCGGTGATCTCGCGCGAGGGGATGGTGCTGGTGGGGGCCTCGGATTGAGCCGATGGGGCGGTCTTGGCATTCATGATCGGCACCGTATATAACATTCGTTAGCTTTCTGGGCTATTCACCCGGTATGGGCCTCGTGGAACGGAACACTCTCCGCTGGCGCCGCGACCTGGCGCTGACCGCGTGCTGCGCAGCCGCGGTAGCGGAAGCGGACCGCACCGGCGATCCAGGTCAGCGCGCCGCCCGGCTCATCGACTGCCTCGGGGTTCTGCGCTCCACACATGGTGCCGGCGTGGCTGCCACCTTGGACATGGGTGTGCTGCGGCGCGGTCTGCGCCGCGGGCTTGCGCCTCTTCTGCCCGCCGGCAGCGAGGGTGATGACCCGCTCGGTGGGATGAGGCTGCTGGACGAGGACGGCTTGCTGTGTGATGCCGTGGAGGATCTGGGTCGCGAACACCTGGTGCCCCAGCAGGCGTTGATGGAGTACTGGCCCTGGGCTCGTTTGCGCGCCGAGCAGGAGGAGCAGCAGCTGTACGCGGAGATTCGGCGTCTTCCGCTGGGCGATTACACAAGGGTGCGCGAGCTGCTGGCGAGTGATCCGGTGGCGGAGCAGGGTGTGCTGTGGGAGAAGTGGGGCGGGTTGTGGGGGCGGTTCGGGTTCTTCGAGCCGGTCTCGTCCTGGCCGTGGTGCAACGCTGCGGGCTGGTGCTTCCCGTGCTCCGCCTGTGCCTGGCCGATGCGGGCTCAGTCCGCCGGCGGCGGTGTCTTCGTCGTGTCGTGCGACGCGCATCTGCTGGAGGGGGCGACGTACACCTACCGACCGGTGCGGCGCGGCGGCCCTCCGGTCCTGGAAGGTGGTGGCTGCTCTGTCGGTCAGGTGGAAGGCTTCCCGGCTGCCGGTGACTACTTGGCGGTCTCCCGGACGGTGTGGCGGTATCTGACCCTGCCGGGGCGCATGGAGTTCGCGATCCGGGACGCGCTGACCGGCATCATCGGTCTCGATGTCTTCATGTACCCGGACGGCGACCGCTACGACCTGCGCATCACGGCCGCCACCCCGCTGGTGGCCAAACAGTGGCGGGTGGATGCGAAGGCGTGGCGGTCCTTCGGTGCCCTGGCCGATGCATTGCTCGAGCGTCCCGTGCTCGGCGGGGCTGTGCCGCTGACGATCGTGGTCCCCCACCGGCAGCGGTCCGACCTTCCGCTGCTGCGGGCGCGTCTTGCTGGGCGGCCGGACTTTGTGGTGATGACCGACAAGGACCTTGTCGCCGAGGTTCTTCGCTGGTGCCGGGGTGAGTCGTGACGACCGGTGAGGTTCGTGAGGCGTTGCAGCGCTGTGCCATCGCGGCGTATCTCGCCCTGTCCCAGCAGTACTTCGTCTTCGAGACCGTCGATGGCCGGCGCGGTGTGCCGTTGGACTTCGCGGCGATGTTCGCCGCCCGGCGCACCGATGTGTGGGGTGCGTGGTTGTCGCTGCCGCGCGCCGAGTACGAGCTGGTGGGCCGGTTGTGGCGGGCGGTCAGGCAGGAGGGGGACCTGGCGCAGCCGGAGACGTTCCGTGAGGCAGTGCTGGAGTATGCGGTGGCACCCACGGCGCTGTTCCGGATTCCGGAGGAGTCGAACGCGGACGAGGCCCACTGGCTGGTGGCCTGCCATGCTCAAGAGCCTCTCGCCCTGACCGAGAATCTCGTTCAGGAGGCCGAGGACTACCGGGGCATGCTGGAGACTGTTCTACCGACGGCCGGCGAGGGTCTGTGGGCGTTTGGTCACGATGGGCTGTACACGGTAGAGATTCCTGCCAGCGAGAAGAACGCCTTTGTGGCGCCGGTCCGGCTGCTCACCGAGCCGTTCCTTGACGAGGTGAGGCTGCCGCGCGAAGCCGTGATGGACCGCGTGGAGGGCCAGGCGAGAGCCCAGCCGAAGAAGTTCGGGTGGAAGCCCGGCCTGCTGCAGGGGTTCTTCGACCGGCTCACCGATGCCTACGGCCGCACGGCAGCGGAACTGCGGCTTCCTGCCGGTTCGATGACGCTGCTGAATGCGCCCACCGGGGTGGGCAAGAGCGTGCTGATGCGGGATGCGGCGCATCTTCTTGCGGCGAGCGGCCAGGGGCCGGTCCTCATCGTGGTGGGCCGCATCCGTGAAGGGCTGGGGACCGCCGAGCAGCTGGGCGTGGATAGCGCCCTGGTCGAGGAGACAGCCGCCGCTGTGCAGGACGCGGCCGAGCGGGCCGGAAGGCCCCTGCGGGTGGTGCCGTGGGTGGCATCCTCGCGCTACGACGACCAGGCGGAGCTTGCATTCTCCCAGGGCCGTGAGGACCGGTTCGAGCAGTTCGCCGGCGGTTGTGAAATGACCGGTTGGCAGGTGGACGGCCCACGGCTGGACCGCGCCAAGCTCCCCTGCGCCCAGTTGGAGTGGGTCGACGGGCCTGCCGAGCCGGAGTCCGACGGCAGGCATCTGTGCCCGCGCATGGGGATCTGCCAGCGCTTCGAGCACATTCGGCAGGCCGCCGAGGCCGACATCATCGTGACCAACCACCACAACCTGATCCGGGGGCGCTGCAAGGTGCCCGTCGAGGTGGACTGCGAGCGGGTCGTCAACGACATGAGCGTGCTGGAGTTCGTACTGCGCCGCTGCCGCGTCGTGATCATCGACGAGGTTGATTCCTTCCAGTCCACCTGGTGCACGCAGGGTGCGCAGGAGTTCACCCTCATCAGCCGCGGCCGCGGGAACGGCGGGCGGCTGGAAGAGGTCGACCGGCATCGCAACGGCCTGACTGCGCTGAAGAACCTGCTGGTGACCAGCCCGCTGATGGAGGCACGCCGGCTCAGCGAGACCTTCCTGGACAACGTGTTGACAGGCCACCTGTATCTGGAGTCCGAGCAGGAGCGCCAGAATCGTCCCGGATCCGGCTGGTACATGGTGGGCAAGAAAGACGCCGAGCTGTGTCGCGCCCTGACGGGCGCCTCGCCGGATGCCGAGGTCAGTGAAGGAGTCCACCAGGCCTACCTGGCGCTCTTCCCGGGCGAGCAGACTGACGCCGAGGTACCGGAGGGCTGGAAGCCTCTTGCCGAGCAGATCCGCCAGGCTCTGGCAGGCAAGGTCCAGGGCACTCGCCGCAGCAGAAAGCTCGCGGTCTTCAAGGACTCCATCTCGCGCATCCTGGCCGGCGCGCCCTTCAACGTGCCCGCCTCGCGGCGCGCCGCACTGGTCAATGATCTGCTGGTGCGGGCCTGGCTCGGTGCGCTCCACAACGAGCTGCACACCTTGAAGTGGTCGCTCCTGCCGCTGTTGGGGGAGCTGAACGCGGCCACTGACCTGGTGTCCACGATGGGGCTGATCCCTCGCGACGAACCGATTCCCTATGGGCCGCTGGGGCAGAACCTGTACGGGTTCAAGCTCGACAAGAACGCCGGCGGGACCGGCCGGCTGTCGCTGCAGTCTCTGGGCGGCGACCCGCACACCTCCACCGTCCGCCTCGGCGACACCGTCGCCCTGGCGACCGCGGGAGTGCGGCGCAGCGTGCTTGGTCTGTCCGCCACCGCGTTCTTCCCCAAAGCTGCCCTGCAGCACGTGCACGCTCTGCCCGCCTACGTGATGACTGACGCCGCTGTCGGCGCGGTCACTGCCCATGCCGGAAGCGTGTCGGCCACCGACATCGGCTGGCAGCCGATCTCGATCGGCGGTGTGGAGGAGAAACGCAAACCCTCCGAGCTGCGCAAGCTCGCCGAGCGGCTATGGCACACCCAGATGTCGTCGCACTTGGAGAAGGTCGCCCGCAATGACCCGCGGCGGGAGTTGGCGCTGCTGGCCGGGAACTCCTATTTCCACGCGGAGGTGATGGCCGCCGGGATCGCGGCCGCGTGCGGCCGCCCGGAATGGGTCGCGGTCCTCGTCAGCAACAACCGGGCCCCCTCCGGAGCGGTCGTGGCTCTGCCTGAAGGCGTGGTGCGGGTGACCATCGACGAACTCGAAGACCTGCCCGCCACCCACCCGCGGGTGAAGGTGATCTGCGCACCGCTGTCGGTGGTCTCCCGCGGCCTGAACATCCTCATCCCGCACACCGACCGTTCGGCACTCGCCTCGGTGTGGGTGGGAGTTCGCCCCATCACGCACCTGCACGAGCCGTCCGTGATGTACGCGAGCATCAACGCCTGCGGTATCGCCGTCGGCGCTGTCAGCGCTGATCCTGCGGGCATGCTCGCGTCCCAGCGCAGCGCGGCCATCCGCCAGCGGGAATTGCTGCTGCGCACCGACCCGCGGTTCTCCCGTATGCCGAAGTTCCTCAAGACCGAGGTGCTGGCAGGCATCCTGGTCGAGCTCATCCAGCTGGCCGGGCGGGCGCGGCGCGGCGGCACCCCCGTCGGGCTCTATCTGGTCGACCACGCCTTCTTCAACCAGCAGTTGGGCTGTGACTTCCCCCGTCTCCTGCGCTCCTACTACGGCCAGCTCGACACCGACGAGCAGGAGATCCTGCGTCGCGTCTACGGCTCCACCCTCACCGCCTGGCTCGACCTCGCCCACAGCGAGGACCTGCTGCCGAACCCCGTCACGTTGATTCCCGCCCCGGCCCTGGACGATGAAGGACTTGAGTAATGCCGTCGAATGACACCCGTATGTCCATGCTGGCCGCGCCGTTGACCCGCGAGCTGATGGGCACCGTGTGGCTGTACCGCTTCCCAGACAAGATCGAGCATGAGTGGAAGAGGCTGCGCGCCATCTACTGCGGCAAGACCGGTTCGAAGGCCAACCTGCCCTATGCCGGACTACTGATGGTGCTGCGCGCCAGCGGCGCCACCAGCGCAACACTGAATCCCACCAGCAAGAGCAAGCCGCCCCAGTTCCTCGCCCTGTCCAAAAAGTTGTCTGGGGCGCATCTGCGGGCCGCGGTGGCCTTGTGGGAGCAGGCCCTGCTCCAGACGCCGGCAGACGAGATCTCCCTGGCCTACAGCAGTGACCTCGCCGACTTGTTCGCCTCGGTGGAGCCCGAACAGGTGGCAGTGTGGGACCACGTCCGTCTGGGGCCGCACGCCGTGGACGCGGACGGCTGGGTGTGGGACGCGGCGAGCTCGAACCTTGCCTCTCTGGTGGCCGAGACCGACTTGACGGTCGATGGCCGCACCATCCCGCTGCGCCCGGACACCGAGAACAACGTCATGATCTGGGACACCGAGCACCTGTGGTCGAACAACTGGCTCGATGCCCGCCCCGCCAAGGACAAGAAGAACGACAGCGCCAAGAGTGCTGCGGAAGAGACCCAGGAGCCGGAGGAGTGGAAGGTCCGGCGGCACTACGCCGCACTGCGGATGGAGGTAGCGATGAAATCGCTGCACTCGCTGCCCGTGCCGCTGGTGGTCATGACACCCCGCGTGTCCCGACTGAGCAATCAGATCAACAGCGCTCGCACCGCCTGGTGGGCGCCGCGCTCCCCCAACCGGCCGCTGCTCTGCCTGAACTTGGGAGGCAAGGGCAAATACACCCACCTCGAGCACACCAGCCGTCTGGCCCTGGACGCGTGGGTGCGGCTGATGGACGAGCCCGTGTTCCCCCGCGGGCCCAAGGACACCGAGTTCCTGCCCGTCAGCGCCATGGACCTGTCCGGCGAGCCCGGCGACTTCCGTGCGCTCGTCCCCTTCTCGAAGTCGTTCCCCATCGGCAAGGGCGTCGGCCTGCACACAGTCGCCGCCCTGGCCGACCACCTGTCTGCGGTCACCGGGCAAGACCTCGTCCGCAGCCGACAAGTCGCGAAGGTTCTCTCGGTAGCTGCCCGCAAGACCGAGTACGGCCGTGATGCCACACTGCTCGACGACGTCAATCTTGAGCACATCATGGCGGCTGCGGGCTGCTCCAGGCTGCGTATCCTGGCCCTGTACAAGCACCAGGAGATGCGCACCCGCATGCAGCGTCTGCTGGCCTACCACTTCAACCGGCCCGACCTCGCCGCCGGTATGCCCGAGGACGAGATCGTTGAACTCGGCTGCCACACCGAGGTGTTGCTCCACCGGGCCCCGGAGTTGCTGTCCCACGGCGGCCATCACGACCGGCGTGGTGCACTCGTCGACGCCCTGCCCGGACTCGCAGCGGAGGGCACCGGGGTCCTGGCCCTGGTCGAGACCGAGTACGACGCCAAGGAGTGGGGCCGCCAGCGCCGCGCCGCCCGCCGCGAGGAGGAAGGCGCCGTCGACCCCTACACGCTGGATGCCAAGCCGGAAGTCTCCCGGCATCTCGCGCGTCACGGCGTGCTCGCCCAGTTCCTCACCCCCGCCACGAAGAAGCTGCGCTCGAAGAAGAAGGAGCGCGAGGCCGCATCCCCGTTGGAGGTCCTCGGTATGGAGCTCGCCGCAGACTTCCCTGGCCACATGGCCATCGGTGACATGCTGCGCTCCGCCGGCCTGGTCCACCCCCGCCTGACTCGCGCCATCTCCACCGGAAGCGGTCTCAAAGACCGCGTCGCCCATCTCGGCCTGCACATGCGCGCCCAGCTCGGCGAGAGACATGTCACCCGCACCGAGGAGCCCAAACTCATGTGGATCCTCACCGCGTTCGTCCCCGTCGGCGAGCAGTGGAAAGCCCTGGCCTATCTGCCCGCCGGACGGGGCGGCAGTGGCGGCTGGTTCAACTACGCCCACGCCCAGGCGATGTCCCGCAGCCACCCCATCCCCGAGGGCAGCCGCGGCGACGATACCCTGCCCCGCCGCATCGACCACGCCCTGTACGAGCTGAGCCGACACCTCGAGTGCGGCTACGTCCTCTACGTCTCTGGTGACTCCACCCGCCCTGTCTGGCCGCTGCTGGCAAACAAGAACGCCGACCTGCGCACCGACGACGACGGCCTCGCCAACAACAGGCCCGCCCTGCCTGGCGCCACACTCGCGCCCGAGCACCGCCCGCAAGCGGTCATCCGCACCACCTCCAGCGCCGACCCGAGCATCCCGCTTCCCGCGCTCTTCCACGAGATCGACGAGGACGGCACCGAGCGTGACGGCGACAAGACCAGCAACGCACTGTTCCAACTCGAAGGCACCGCCACCACGTTCCTCATGAGTCGCCGCCCTCACCAGATGGACGGCAAGACCCCATCAGCCAAGTCCGGGCGTACCCAGGGGCGTTGGAGCTGTGACGACAAGGAGCAACAGGCCGAGACCTGGCACAACCTCACCGCCACCGAGATCGCCATCATCCAGCACCCCGACGGGGAGACCGCACTCCCCTACGCGCTGACCGCGGCCCGGCTGTGCAATCACGCCCTCGCGTGGGAACACCGCACCCGCCACCCCCTGCCCATCCACGCCGCCATCCAGATGGACAAAAACCACCCCGAGCACCGGCGCACCATCGACTGGGAAGCCGACGACGCCACCGGCTGACCAGCATCCGCCGCCAGGCACTCGAGGACCTGCCCGACAAGGACATGGCGAGCCATAACCGCATGTGCGAGCTGTTCACTGCTCAGGAGCACCAGAACGCCCGCGCCGCGACCAGCGTGAACCAGATCCACATCCGACGAATGTCCATGGCGATAATCCAGCACGCAGCTGCCGGTCATGTGAGGCTAAGGGCTGTCCCGTAATCCCTGGTGGATCAGCGCGCGGCGTCAGATGCAGTGCATCGCAAGGCTGAGGGACGCCCGCATACTGGATGTATTCGGGCGTTCCGACAACACGGCGAGGAGTGGGGTCTCCCCTGCTCGAACGTAGCCGAGAGCTTGGGGAAGTAGCTGTCGTCGCGCGCCCGCCGGGGATTACGGGACAACCCTTGGCCGGAAGGACGGGGCGCGTGCGCGAAGGCCATGGATGCAACTCAGGGTTCGCAGGAGGCCCTGGGTTAGCTACGCCGCGGCGAGCGCGTTTGGGTGACGTTCACCACGATGCGCCCGTCTGCCGGATCGTCACAGAAATGGGCTGCCTGCAGAGCGCCGCACGCCGGCTGATGTCCTACTGATCGCGTACGAGGGCTACCCGCGGCTATTCACGGGTGCTCCTTGCCGCACCATCATCAGGCGGCCAGATCAGTGCATCAGCTCGGTGGCGGGAACGCGGCGACGGCCAAAGGGGAAGTCGAACTCGTGTGACAGCGCCATCAGGGCGTTGCGTCGCAGCGTTGTGAGTTCCTCGTGGTCAGCGCAGCGGCCCCAGATCGCGTCCAGGTGGCGCGTCATGACACCTTCCGCCAACCGTTCGCCGGGACGGGTGTAGAGCTGGTAGCCAGCGATGCCTGGGAGCGCCCGGACCTCGGCCTCGCCGTGTACGGCCACGTAGGTGCACGGCTGGGTCGGCCCTACAACGCTGCACAAGAAGTGGACCTGCCCGTCAGAGCGCAGATCCGGAGGGGCCACCGACTCGCCGAGTGCCAGCAGCCCGGCAATACGGACCAGATCCACCCCGTGGGCGTGCCGGTAAAGCAGGTTCGCCTGCCCACCGATCCGACCATTGACTTCAATGATCCGGGGGCCGTCGGGGGTCAATTTGACCTCTGTGTGCGTCAGTCCCAGGGTGACCCCCAATGCCTGCAGCGCGCGGGTGGTGAGGTCAAGGATCTCCCGCTGCTCACCCTCGCCCACCGCGGCGGGCCAGAAGCCGATACCGGTTTCCCGGAACGGCGGCAGCAGCGGGAATTTCCCCGTGACGGCAAAGTGGGCGATGCCATGCGGACCGCACATGCTCTCCACACTGACGTAGTCCGCGAACGCCCCGCTCGGCCGCCCTTGGAGGAGTTCCTCGACCACCACGACCGGTTCGTCCCATGCTGTGGTATCCAGCCCTGCGAACACCAGCGGCAGCAGCTGCTCCGCCTCCTCGGCGCTCCTCACCAGGAGGGTGTTCCGGCTGCCCTCGCCCTGTACCGGCTTGACCACGGCGGGTAGGCCGATCTCCGCCAGTGCCGTCGGCCACTCCTCAGCCGAGCACAGTCCGCGGCAGCGCACGCGGTCAAGTCCAGCCTCCCGTAGCCGTGCGCGCTGCTGGACCTTATCGGTGAGCAGCCGGACCGTTTCGATGTCGTGGAAGGACAGCCTGAGGCCCGCCGCCAGCCGAGCCGCGGTGCGGAGCCGGGACTCGCTGAACGTGAGAATGGCGGCCGGGCGGTGGGCACGCAGCCGACCAAGATCGGTTTCGAGATCCCCTGTGAGCTCGACGACCTCGCCGAGCTGCTGCAGGAGCGGCTGGACGAGCGCCAGATGCGGCGAGCCTGACTGCGGCACGGCGAATAGCACCGTGCCGAGGTCCGCAAGTCCGACCGCGATTTCGGCGGGCGTGACCGCTCCGCGTTCGTACACCACGGCGATCCTGGGGGGCTCGCTCATCGTTCCTCCTCGCGGGCGGTGCACTGCCACAGGGCCTCCTCGAAGGCACGCGCGAACTCGCGGACCGCGTCGGTGGAGGTCTGGGCGGGGTCCGCGCGGACGACCAGCGCCCACCGCTCGGCGGACATCTCCTTGCCCACCTCCACGGACACCGGGAAGCTGTTGCGATCGCACAGCCACCAGTCGCCCACCTCCACATGCGCAAGCCGGTCGAAGCGATCGACTGCGCCGAAGTCGGTGTAGTTAAACAACACGGTGAAAGGCGCGCTCCCTCCGAGGTCGGTGGTGAGCCGGGCTAGGGGGTAGCGGCGGTGCGCGAGCAGTTCTTGCTCGGCGGCCGCCGCGGCTCGGATCAGCTCAGGCCAGGGCTTCGCCGCCAGATCGATGCGGAGCGGGAGAGTATTGAGGAACAGGCCCAGCGCGCGGTCCGCCGTGACCTCTTCCAGGCGGCCGTTTACCACGAGCCCGGTGACCACATCCTTGGTTCCGGCTACCTGGCCGAGGGCGGCCAAATGCGCAGCCAGATAGGCACTGCGTACGGGGGTGCCCAGCCGCGCGCTGACGGCTACGGCGCGCGCCACCAACTCGTCTGGCAGAGGCAGGTGGATGTCGGGGTCGAGCGCCGGGCTGCTTTCCACGACCATGGTACGGGGACGTGGCAGCGTCGTGGCGGTGCTGCCGGCCAGCCGGTCGAGCCAGAAGGCGCGGGCGGCTGCCGAGTCGGCCTCCGCTCGCTCCAGGGCCACAAAGCGGCGGTACGGGACCGGCTCGGGCGCGCCGGTGGCGGCGGTCCGCCCCACCGACTCCCGGTCGTAGCCGTTCAGTAGCTCAGACATGAGGAGAGCGAAGCTCCAGCCATCGAGAATCGCGTGGTGGGCAGAGACGGCAAGGTGGAATCCGTCGGCTCCATGGTCAAGAACGTGGCAGCGCACCAGAGGCGCCCGCGTCAGGTCGAAGCCATCGCGCCACTGGTGCTTCCACCAGTCCCGGACGGCCGCCCGAGAGGCGCCGTCCGTAAGCGGTACGGGGACGACACTCAGTGGGATCTCGGCCTCGGCGTGGACCAGTTGCACGATCTCCCGGTGGGTGCCCAGGTCAAAGGCGGTGCGCAGGATCTCGTGCCGGTGGGTCAGGTTGCGCAGGGCCCGGCGTAACGCACCGGTGTTGAGGGGGGTGCGGATTCGGACGCTCTCCAAGTCGTGGTAGAGCGTGGGGTCGCCGCTGAAGCGGCTGTGGAAAATGATCCCTTGCTGGAGGGCGGAGGCGGGATACGCGGTGACGACCCCGGCTGGGGCGGCAGCCAGGTAGCCGCGCGCATCCCGGTCGTCCTCGGTCACCGATACGCTGGCGCGGCCCCGGGCTGCCACCCTGGCCGCTGCCCGCCGGCGGCATACCTCGGCGAGTCCCGCGACTGTGGGGTGTGCGAAGAGCGCGGCGACGTCGGCCTCCAGGCCCACTGCCTTTGCCTGTGCCACCACAGGTATTGCCTGCATCGAGTCACCGCCCAGCGCGAAGAAGTTGTCGTGCACGCCAACGGTTTCGGCCCTGAGCAGCCGTGCCCAGATCTCCGCGAGGCGTTTCTCAATCTCGTCACGCGGCGCATCGGCCGGGTGGCTTGTTCCCGCAAGGTTCGTGGATGCCGACGGCGTGGGCAGAGCTGCCCGGTCCAGTTTGCCGTTCAGCGTGAAGGGCAGGGCGGCGAGTTCGACGAAGGCCGCGGGCACCATGTGTGCGGGCAGTCTTTCCGCCACGTACGCGCGGACCGCCGCCCAGTCCGCGGATGCCTCGGCCGACACCCCGTAGCAGATCAGCCGCTGCTCTCCTGGGACATCTTCGCGCAGGACCACCACCGCGCCCGCGACGCTGGGATGTTCGAGGACAGTGGCCTCGACCTCGCCCGGTTCGATGCGGAACCCTCGCATCTGAACCTGTTCGTCGCAGCGGCCGACGAAGACCAGCTCGCCATCGGGGGCGACCCAGGCCAGGTCACCGGTCCGGTACAGGCGTCCGACCGCGCGGCCAAAGGGATCTGGCAGGAAGCGCTGCGCGGTCAGTTCGGGACGGCCCAGGTAGCCGCGCGCGACCCCACGGCCGCCCACGTACATCTCGCCCACCGCGCCTGGGGCCACGGGTTGCTGCTGTTCGTCCAGGACGTGGACCTGGCTGCCGGCCAGCGGCCGTCCGATCGGGCTGTCAGTGCGGTACAGGTCGGACTGGCTGACTCGACGGAACGTCACATGCACCGTGGTCTCAGTGATGCCGTACATGTTGACCAGCTCGGGTGCCGCGTCGCCGTATCCCTCTACCCAGCTGCGCAGCACCGCGCCAGCGAGCTTCTCACCTCCGAAGACGACGGTTCGCAAGGCAGTCGCCGGGAATCCGGCGACCTCGGCGGCCCTGGCCAACTGCCGGAAGGCGGAGGGGGTTTGGCTCAGCCGGGTGACACGCTCGTCGATCAGCAGACGCAGGAACGCGTCCGGGTCACGGCTGAGCGCGTAGGGTACCACGACCAAGCGTCCGCCGTACAGCAGCGCGCCCCACAGTTCCCAGACGGAGAAGTCGAAGGCGATGGAGTGAAACATGGTCCACACGTCGTCGCCCGAGAAGTCAAACTCCTGGTCTGTGGCGGCGAAGAGGCTGATCACCTGGGCGTGTTCGACCACCACTCCCTTGGGCCGGCCGGTCGAGCCGGAGGTGTAGATGACATACGCGGCGTTCGACGGCTCTGCGCCCGCTTCTGGCGCGGTGTCCACATCACGGTGCGTTGAGGCATCCGGCTCCGTGGGCGGCACGGTGCGTACCGCGAGCCCCGCGATCTCCTCGCCGACGAGTAGGTCACACCCGGCGTCGGCCAGCATCCTGTCGAGCCTTTCGAGTGGGTAGCGCGGATCCAGCGGCACGTACCCCGCTCCGGTCTTGAGGATGCCGAGCAGCCCAACCACAAGGTCTGCGGTGCGCTCTGTACACAGTGCGACGAGCGTCTCGGGACCAGCGCCCGCCCGCCTCAGCCGGTGGGCCAACCGGTTGGCGGCCCGGTCTAGTTCGGAGTACGTCAGCTCCCGGGTGCCGTCGGTGACGGCGATGCTGTCCGGGACCCGGGCCGCCACTTCGGCGAACTGCTCGTGCAGGCAGCGCCCCTCAGCGGGGACGGTGGGCCGGGGGGCATGGAGTGCGTTGTCCGTCATCGTCAGACCTCGATCAGAGTGCAGAACCAGTGCATGCCGGAGGACATCCCGGCCAGCGCCACTAGGTCGCCCGGGAGCATCGTGCCCTGCTCCCGGTACAGGTCCAGGCAGATGAGGGGGTCTGCGCCGCCGGCGTGTCCGAGTTCGCCCGACAGATCAGCGTTCGTGCGGTCCAGTGGGATGCCGAGAAGCTCAGCGATGCCCGCCATGGAGGGCCGGTTGTCGTTGAGCAGGATGAGCCGGGACAGCGCGGATACGTTGGTCCCGGCCACTTTGCAGGCGCCAGTGACCGCGTTGACGACCCGCCGGTCCACCGCGCCAGCGAACTTTGTGAGACCGGCCGGGTCGTCACGGAAGTGCAGGTAGACCTGGTGGGCGGGGTCGAGGTCGCGGTTGCTCCTACCCTCTGGCGCAACTGGCGCGGCGGTTCCCCCGTACTCCTGCCGGAAGAAGTCGGCGTACTCAGCGTCCGTGTGCTGTTCCGTCGCGAGCCAGCGCATCCCGTCGTGTCCCCGACGGAAGAGCACCGCAGCGGCACCGTCACTCTCGACGTTCGCCCGCATCCGGTTGCTTTCCCGCTCGTCCACCCGGTCGGCGGCGACCAGGAGCACGGTACGGACGTCTTGACGGGTCGCGAAGAGCCCCGCCACCTGCTGGAAGGCCAGGACTGCGGAGGCGCAGCCTTGGGTAAGCAGGAGCGTCGGTGTGCCGCGCAGCCGCAGCGCACGGGCGACGGCCGTGGAGAAGTCCCAGTTGAGGTACTCCGGCACGGAGCCGGTGGCGACCAGTAGAAAGTCCACCTCCGCGCCGTCCACGCCTGCCCTGGCGAGGGCCACGCGGCCGGCCCGGGCCGCGAGTTCCGTGCAGGTCACATCGTCCGGCGCCCACCGGTAGGTGCGGTAGCCCAGACGCAGGACGCGCTCGGGCCGGGCACCGTACTCGTGCGCGGTCGTGGCCACATCCCGGAGCTCCCCCAGGCTGCTGCCCAGGGCGAGGATCCCGAAGTCCGCGGGTGGTGCGCTGCTCTGGTGCAGGGTCACGCGCGCTCCTTGGTGTAGGCGGCCAGGCCCCGGCGCACGCAGTCCAGCAGTTCGGCCAGGTTCTCCTCCGTGTAGGTGAGAGCGGGCAGCAGTTGGATGCCGTCTGGTGCCGCGTGGACGACGGCGCCGGCCCTGCGGATGGCCGCCAGGACGGCCGGGACCTCGCCGGAAGGCAACCGGCCGCCGTCCGCCCCGCGCAGCCGCACGGAACGGAAGCAGCCCCGGCCTGTAGCCTCCGCCACCATCGGCTCCTCGGCGAGAAGGCGAGCGAGTTCGGTGTCTAGGCGCTCGGACAGTGCGGCGGCCCTGGCCACGGCGTCGAGTCGGCGCATCTCGTCGATCGTTGCGAGGATCGTGGCGCAGGTGACGGGTGTGCCCGCCTGCGTCTCGGCGTGAGCCAGCACGGCGCGAGCGTCAGTGAAGGTGTCTGCCACGGCGTGCGAGACCACCACAGCGGCGATCGCGCTCGTGCCGTTGGTGAGGCCCTTGGAAGTGATCAGGACGTCGGGCGGCTCGGGCCATCGCTCGGAGGCGAACCATGTGCCGGTGCGGCCGAATCCGGTGGCGACTTCATCGGCTACGAGAAGGAAGCCGTGCTCACAGCGCAGCCGCACGAGGTCGGCGACGTAGGCGTCGGTGAGGGCGACTGCGCCCGTGCCGAGCACCGGCTCGACCACGACCATGGCGATCTGCGTGCCGTGCTTGGCCAGCAGGGATTCCAGCTCGGCCGGTTCGTTGGGCTGGACGTGCACGACCATGCGCCGGTCGACCCCGTACATGCGCTGGCCGAGGCTGTCGCTGGTGAGGGCGAAGGATCCGAACGTCAGGCCGTGCCAGCAGCCCTTTAGGGCGGTGACGGCCTTGCGGCCCGGCTCGTCGCGCAGCACGTGGTACTGCCGGGCCAGTTTCATGACCAGGTCGTTGGCCGCTCCGCCGGAGGTGGAAAAGAGGACCCGGCCGTAGTGTTCCGGCCCGCAGATCCCGATCAGAGCCTCCGCAGCCCGACGGGCATATACGTTCTCGTACTGGTGAAGGCTCAGGTACGAGGCGTCGTGAAGTGCGTCGGCGGCTGCCTGAGTGATCACCGCGTTGCCATACCCCAGGTTGGCGTTCCACAACCCGCTTGTTCCACAGAGCAGTTCGTGACCATCGGCGTAGCGGATGCGAACGCCGCGCGCGGAGACGGCACACAACTCGTCTGCCCCCTGCAGGTCCGGGGGAATCATGGGCGACCACAGGGGCCCTGGCTTGCTTGTCATGCGTGTCCTTGGGATTGCCGGATTTCTGCGATTACTGGGCAGGCCGGGGCGCTCAGATCAGGGAACCCGCCGAGCCCCCGTCGAGTCGACAGACCATGCCGTTGCCGACCGGCCCGAGGCCTGCGATGTACTGCACACTGCGGTGGCATGCCTCGTAGTCGATGAGCGTGTCGATGACCAGATTCGGGTTGGAGCGGCGCAGGAACATGCGGGTGATCTCCTCCTCTGAGAGGTTCCGCTTCTCGGCGATTCTGCGCAGCTCGGCCCGTTTGTCCGGGGAGGACAGCGGCCCCAGCATCAGGGTGGCCACCGCTGCGTTCGTTCCCTTGCAGACGTCGGCGAGGCCGGTGGTCAGCACCCGCATGGCGGCCTTGCTTGCCGCGTAGGGCGCGGAGTCCTTGTCGGCGGCGAAGACGGCCTCCGAGTTGACGACGACAACTGCGGTGAACTGCTCGGCGGGCTTGCGCTCCAGCAGGCCGAGGGTGAGCAGGTACGGCGCGAAAGCATTGACGCGGAAGACGTCCTGCAACTGGTCCGGCGTGGGCGGGCCGCTGGTGCGCGGGGGGTAGGCGACGGCGCAGTGCACCACCAGGTCCGGCACCTCGCCCAGCTTCGCGGAAAGCGGGACCAGGGTTGCGGGGTCCCCCAAGTCAGCTTGCAGATATGTCACTTCGCTCTCGCTTCCCTCGTCGAGGGGAAGCGAGAGCAGGTCGCCCTCGGGGCGCAGGCCAAGGCCAGTCACCGCCCAGCCGTCGGTGGCCAGTGCGCCGGCTAGATAGCGGCCCAGCCCCCGGCTGGCTCCGGTCACCAGAGCGCGTTTGACGGGCATCACGCCTCCTTGCGGCTGATCAGCATGCCCTGTTCGGTGCCGATGAAGGCCGAGAACAGTCGGGGGCTGTGCCCCACAGCACGCGCGTACGTGTGAATGGCCCGGGCTTCCCTGGCGGCTGCGGTCTTCGCTGCGGACTCGCCGATGAAGTCGCCCTGCCCAAAGGCGTCGTCGGCGATCAGCAGGCCCCGGGGTTCCAGCAGCGGGTAGCTCAGCTTGAGGTAGTCGGGGTAGGCCTTCTTGTCCGCGTCGATGAACACCATGCCCACGGTCTGCGGCGGGACCGTGGGCAGGTACGTGGCCGCGTCGCCCACCACGATCTCCACGCGGTCTGCCACTCCGGCCAGTTCAAGGTTTTCGCGGGCGAGCGCGGCGGCCTCCTGGTCGATCTCCAGGCTGGTGATCCGGCCCTCGGGCGGGAGGCCGCGCGCGATGTGCACCGTCGAGTAGCCGAATAGGGTGCCGATCTCGATGACGTGCCGGGGGCGTTGCAGGCTGGTGAGCAGACGCAGCACGCGGCCGGCGTTGTCGTCGATCTGGATCGTGGGCATCCCCCGGCCAGCGAGGGACCGGGTGAGGATCTCGTCCAGGACGGGGTCGCGGGGGCCGAGGACGGCCCGGGCGTAGCCGCTTGGGAAGCCTGCGGGCGGGGCGCCGCTCATGCCGGCTGTCCCGCCGTGCCCAAGGGGGCGGTGTCGTAGAAGGAGAACAGGGCGGTGGGGTCGGGTGCCTCGGAGGGTGCGTCGAAGTCGAAGGAGGGCGTGAACAGCTCCCGCAGGCCGGGGCGGGCCGCGATCTCCGCCAGGCTGTTTTCCTTGAAGGAGGCAAACTTCCTACTGCTGTCTGCGGATCCCCACAGGTAGCTGAAGTTGGCACCGGGCTTAGCCATGTACATCGGCCAGGTGAAGTAGGCAGGGAAGTCCCCGTACGTGGTGAAGCGCGAGATGCCCAGCCGCTCGTCGAGTCTGCGGTAGGCCTCCGCGTAGCCGCCCGAGGGGCTGCTGTGCAGTTCGAAGTCCAGGGCCGCGGAGACAGCCCGCTCCACGTACGTGCGCCGGTACTCGATCATCTTGATCCGGCCGCACCTCTCCAGCGCGTTGGCGTCATCGGCGGGCAGGGACAGGTGCCGGGCAAACTCAACGTGGTAGACCCACTTCTCAAACCACATGCTCAGGCATTCCAGCCGCTCGGGCGGTAGATACTCCAGACCGGACTGGTACGACAGGCGCTTGCGGATCAGCAGATGGTTGACGGCGTGTCCGAACTCGTGGAACAGGCTGTGCACGTTCTGGAAGGTGATGCGCCGGGCGCCATCCTGGTTCGTCTGGAACCGGCAGGCCACATAGGCGACCGGACGCTGGACGACATCGCTCCAGTCGGTGCGGTTACGGATGCCCTGGGTGTAGTTGCCAGCGATCTTCCGGTCACGGTTCCAAAGGTCGAAGGTGATCTGGCCGACCAGGCCATCAGCATTGTGGACGTCGTACGTGGGAACGTCGGCGTACGTGTCCGCCACGCGGTGCATGGTCAGCCCGAAAACGCTCTCCGCCACCGCGAAGATGAAAGACAGGCACTCGTCCAGCTCGAAGAGCGGCGAGTGCGAGGTCCCAAAGACGCTGTTCATGGCAAAGGCGAAGTGGTCCATGGGGCGGTCCACAATGCCGGTCACCGTGCGGATCTCGTCCTCCAGCCGGGAGTGGCTCGCCACGGCCCGCACCAGGTAGTCGTCCAGGAACCGCCGGATCTCATCAGTGCCGACCCTGCTGCGCTCAATCGAGCGGGCGAGCGCGCTCTCATAGCCGGCGGCCGCGCTGTCAGCCCGCCGCACCGCGACCATCTCATCGATGATGGGTACGAGCTCGTCGAGCCGACCGTCGCGTACGTTCTGCCAGGCACGGGCCAGCTTCTCCCGCGTGGCCTCGCTCTTGGTCTGGCCCGTCAGCTTGTAGAACACCGCGGCCGGGTTCGTCGCAGCCGCCGTGCCCACCCCGAGGCGTTCCAGTAGACCGCTCTGGTCCTCCCGGATCCGGTCGAGGGTCTGCTTGGCACTGCACAGCAGCTCGTTGATCCGCCGGTCGGGGGCGGGGTCGTGGGTCCGGCCCTTGCACAGCTGGTCGACGAATTCCAGACGGGCCTCCTCCACCTCCGGCTCGTCACAGTGCATCCGCGACATGAGGTCGAGCAGACGGGCGTCGAGGGCCGCGTCCTCGTGGAACAGGGCGCGCTTGGGGAGCAGCCGCTGGTGGTTATCCTCGTCGTCGATGGCCTCGAGGTAGAGGAAGACGTAGGCAACGTTGTTGTAGATCGACATGATCTCGACCAGCGTGTCCTGGGAAAGCGCAGGTTCGGCCACAATGGCGTGCAGGCGGGTCAGCATCCCGTCCAGGGACTCCTCGACCGCAGCGATGCTTTGTCGGTCCGCTGCGCTGAACTGTTCTATCGGCACGACGTGTCCCCTCGGCGACGGCTAGTCAGTGGTTGCGGGAGAGCTGGGGCTGAAAGCGGAACTCGTACAGGTCGCCCTCGTAGGAGGCGCCGTACATCCTGCCGTCCGGGCCTGCGACCGGGGTGACGTCCATGGCCGGCTGGTGGTCGGCGAGGCCCAGCACCTGGCTGCTCTCCCAAAGGAAGCGCCCATCCTCGCGCCGCAGGCAGACGATGTTCCCATCGGCCGCGGTCGCGATGAAGTTGCCCCCGGGCAGCACGCTGAAGGAGGTGTAGGACCGGGGCGCGCCCTGCGACGCCTCCCAGATGACCCGGCGGGTGCGGATGTCGATGGCGGAGACCGTGTCGCGTACGGTGCCGACCGCCAGAAGGCCGCCGGACACGGCGGGGCTGCCAGTGATCTTGGCTCCTAAGAAGATCTCCCCGCGTGGCTCGCCGGTACGACTGTCGAGGAAAAGGCAGCGGCCGTCGACAGGGCAAACCGCAATCTCCCCTGTCTCCCACAGGGCAGCCGGGGACGCCTTCATCGCGTGACCGGTCTCGCGCCGCCACAGCTCGGTGCCGTCTGGTGCCAGGCACAGCACGTGTTCCGCACAGCACAGGGCGGCATTTCCTTCCGGCGTGCCGACAGGGCTGGCGTACGGATCCCGGTAGGCGGCCGTGCCGCCGTGCACGGCATGCCAGGGCTCAGGCGTGCGTGTGTCGAAGACGCGCGCGCCGGTCTCCAAGTCAAGACCGAGGCAGCGGCCGTGGAAGGCAGCAATCACGAGCAGGCCAGCAGCGGACAGCACAGTCGGGGTGGCGAAGACCGGCGCCCCGACGTCGGCGGACCAGGCGAGACCGCCCCGCAGATCGAAGCAGAGCACCAGGCCGCTGGTCCCAGCGACCACCACCCGCTGCCGTTCCGGGTCCACGACCAGGGAGGCATACACGCCACTGTTGAGCCGACGCTCCCAGTAGACCTTGGTCAGACCCTGGCTGTAGAGACGGACATGGCCGTCGTCACTGGCCGCGACCACGCCCACGCCAGTGACTACAGCTGGTGTGGCGCTGACGGGCACCGGCACCTCCTGGCCAGTCGTAAGGTCCTGACTGAGCAGTCGGCGGTGGCCACAGACCACCGGTTCCCGGTCCCAATAGAAGGGCGCGGAAGTGGCAGCATCCGCCGTCGCCGCTTTCCCTACTGCCATCACATTCTTGGCCGGGTCGTGACGGAACGCGGGCGCGCTAGGCAACCTGCACCCCGGCTTCCCCCTGTGGCTGCGACTGCCAGTGGTCTTTGCGCAACGCGCGCCAGTAGACGTACACCGCGATCAGGGTGGCAACGAAGATGCAGGAGACAATGGCAGCGAATGGCGAGTGCAGAACGAACACACCCAGGGCCGCCAGCGGAATTCCTGCGGCATAGGTCACCGCTGTGGAGACTCCGGAGATCAAGCCGCCACGTTGATGCACGGCCAGCATCCGCTCATAGTTGGTCTCGAAGATGTACAGCGGCACGCAGAGCATGTAGGCGAAGACCATGGTCTGGGCCAGCGGCACGTCCAGGCCATCGCCTCCGAAAGCCTTCACCAGCCAGGGGCACAGCACAACGACGGCGAGGGCCGCAACGCCGGTGGGAAGCAAGGAGTACGACAGCAGCTTTCGTCCCGTCGCCGCCAGCCGATCCGGGGTGGTCTCGCGGCCGGCCTCATACCCGTAAAAGAGGAAAGTGGAGGACACGCATGCCTGGGGTACCCGGCAGAAGAGCGTGAACAGGGTCGTGGCAACCGCGGTGGCGGCGACGGCCTGGACGCCGAGAGTGCCGATGAGAAGCTGGGGGATGATGGCGCCCATGTAGTCATTGAGGTGTCCGATGCCGATCCCGGGGGCAGTGCGGGCCATCGACCAGAACTCGCCGCGGACCTCGCCGCGCTGCGGACGTGCGTATCGGTCGCCGCGCTTGGCCAACTGCCGCAGGAGCACCGTTACGCTGCAGACAGTCATCAGCAGTTGGGCAGTCACTGTGGCGGTGGCGACAGCCTGCTCGGGCGTGCCGAAGATCCTGCCAGCGCCGGTGTAGAGGAACAGCCAGTCCAACGCGGCGTTCGCGGCGAAGCCAACGGCCAGGACCGCAAACGTGATGTTCTTCAGACCGCAAATCTTCAGTGCCTCGTTGGCCGCGGTGAAGAGAATAACCAGGGCAAGACTGTAGAGGCGGATCGAGACGAAGTCACCGACAAGCGGAATGATGTCAGGGCTCTGCCCGGCAAGCCGGAGAGCCGGTTCGATACCAAAGGAGAGCAGAGCAGCAAGTGCGGCGGAGGCCACGGCGACCAGAGTCAGTGCCCCTGCGAGCACGGGCAGGCGGGCGCTAGTCCGGCCGTCGCCCTCCGCCATCGCGAGGCGGCTGCTAAAGGTGTCGATGGCGCCAGTGAAAAAGGCGAAGAGACCCGCGATGATGACGTCGGCCTGGCCGATGGCGGCCACGTGTGTCACGCCCTTGGGGGCGATCATGAGCAAGTCGATGGCGCTGAAGCCGACCTGCGCGGAGCTGATGAGCAGAACAACAAACGCGAAGCTGCTGTAGTTGCGAACCGTCAGTTGTGTGTGCTTCACGTACGGTTCCCTTCATGCCTGGCCCGCTCACCGGCCTGCATGTCAAGACGTTCGAGCAGGCCAACGAAATGGCGCCTGGATTCATGGGAGAGGGAAGTGGCAAGGTCCCGGCCTGCAGTGAGCACCTCGGCGTTGTCGGGGACCAGGCAGGACAGGGCCCCGTAGTGCGCGAGGGCGCGCTCGAAGTTGCCCGCCTTTTCGTGGGTCTTAGCGGCTCGCAGTAGGTGGTGTCCGTAGTACGGAGGGCCGAGTTCCACCGCTTTGTCGTACATGGCGGCAGCTTCGGTGAGCTGGCCGAAGTGGGCATAGGCCTCGGCTAGCTCCCCGTAGCTCGGTGACCAGGCGGGGTCCAGGGCGATCAGGGCGTGGCCGGACTCTGCGGCCCGGTCCACATCGCGGGTGACGTACATGTGTTCCTTGAGCGAGGACTCGTGATAGGTCTTCAGCAAGTGCTTCTCGTATGCGCGGGGGCGCCGGGACAGGGTGCTGTCTGCAGCATCCCGGGCTCGCAGCATGAACGCGCGAGTCTCGTCGGCCCTTCCTTTGGCGGCCGGAACCATGGCCAGGGCCCGGTACCAGGAGGAGACTGCTCCTGGGTCCAGTTCATGCGGGGTCTCAGTCAGTTCCCGGCCATGTGCCAGGAACCAGCAGAAGTCGTCCTGCGCTATGTGCCCGCCGCCTGGCTTCATGTGCCAGACGACTGCTTGGGCACACGCGTCCAGGGTCCGGTCGGGCGGGATCTGGCCGGCCTCGATCGCCTCGCGCATCCGCTGGAAGGCAGTGGCCGAATCTGCTTTCTGGTCACACCGGTTGGCCACAACGAAAGCGAGCATCCATACCTCGAAGGATTCTCGGCCCCCGGCGGCCCGAGGTGCGGCCAGTTTCAGTATCCGGGCGGAGAGTTCGAAGCGGGAGATGCTGATCAGGGCTGCCGCGAGATTAACTTGCTCCACCACTGACAATTCACCTTCATGCGCCGCCAGTTCGGCCAAGTGTGCGGTCTCTGGGGTGGGCTGGTGGTGCAGTTCGGCCAGCGCATCGTATGGCATTCCTTCCAGCACGGCCGTCTCGTGGAGCACGTTGGGCTCAAAGACCTGGGCGAACAGGTAGCCAAACCGGGTCGGGTCGCTCGCTTGGTACTGCTCAGCGCATGCCTGGGAGAACAGGTCCGGTTCGGGAGCTGTGTATCGCAGACCAACCATGGTCTCTTGGAAGGCATTCCGGTGGAAGCTGATCCTGTCGCCCATTGGAGTCCCTTTGCAGTGTGGTCGGTTCAGTGGCAGGCAGGGCCATGTGCGGGTGACACTATGGGCGTGGGCGTTCCGCCGACTGCCGGTGTACCCAGGACAGCAGGTGGAGGAAGATCAGGAGTACTCGCTGGGCGTCAGCAAGAGTTTGCGGGTCGCGGTCAGTGCGTGCGGCGCCGAACTCCACGACGTCGAAGCCGACCAGGCGGTTGTGCTCAGCCACCTGGTCGACGAGTCGCAGAAGTTGGTGTGTGCGTAGCCCCAACTCGGCTGGGTATCCGGTAGAGCGCATCTCAACCCGGTCAAGCACGTCCACGTCGACGGTCACGTACACGTCTGCTCCCTTACCCACTGCTGACAGGAACGCGTCGGTGTCCTCGATCGCGGGATCGGTGACGCAGATCTGCCCTCCCACGGCGTGGAGGTAGCCTGGCATAGCGTCGATGGCGCTCGCCTCGACGGTCGCGTAGGGCGACACACCCACCTGGACGAGATTGCTCGGGCCAACGAGCCGCGACACGTGCGACATGACGTTGGTGTGGTAGATGGGTTCAAGTTCGGTCTCGGGGCGGGCTGGTGCACCCTCCCAGATCTGAAGATCCAGGTGGTGGTCGAACTGGACTACCCGGAAGGGGCGCTGACGCCGACGGTGCAGGGCCTGCGCGACGGCGAAGCTGAGCGTGTGGTCTCCGCCGATCACGCAGGGGACGACCTCGGGAGGCAGTGCAGCCACGGCTTCCTCGACAGCTGCGAGGGCCTGAGGCAGGTCCATGCCGGTGAAGTCGAGATCGCCGAGATCGACGAAGCCCCGCAGGGGCGCGCTGGCGTGGCGCAGGTCGAAAAAGTCGGGCGCCTGGGCCGACCAGGTAAGTGTCTTCGACACCGTACGCAGGAAGAACGGGGCGTTCTCCGCGCCCTCGTGGGGTGAACCCAGGGCGTGGCCGGCGCCCAGCACCGCACCGACGGTTCCGGCGGGGATGTCGTCGCGGTGGGCGGAGGGCAGCCCGCAGAGCGGAGTCACCTTGCGTCGCGTTGGCACGTCGCCGCCTTCCGTGGATCGGGTGTCGAGAGTCTGTGGGGCGGGGACGGGGGCGGCGTGGGCCGCCCCCGTCCGTGAGTCGCCGCCCGGAGGGCAGTGGCTCAGGCGCTCAGGATCGCGTCCAGCTCAGCGTCGACCTCAAGGTCGGCGCCCAGGTCTTCCAGGACGGTCTCCGTCTCCAGGGCCTCGGCCTCGAAGAAGACCTCGGCCGACATTACGCGGAAGAACGCCGGCTTCTTTTCCAGCGACAGACTTGCCACTTCATCACTCCCTTATGTGTAGGGGAGCCGTAGAACGCCGATCCGCCACCGTGCGGATTCATAGCATGGTTCCAGACTTGGCGATCTGCTACCCCTGTGGATGAACGACTGCAAAATCAGAACAGGCGTACACCTCCAATGTCAATGGCAACCGCACAGCCCAGACTCATCACTTGACCGTCGACAACAACATAGGAACGACATGCGAGACTGGCACGAAATGGGGGCCAGTGGCACCGGAACCATAACTTTCAGCCACTTCGACGCCCACAACACCATCGTCCAGCGCGGGGAATCTTTGCACGTCTCGTCCCGACGCCTTCAGGAGGTGTCCGTCGACCGGGGATCAGATCCCGTCAATCCGGGATTCGCGTGGGCGCTACCAGACTTGACACCTCTTGAAAGGTTGATCAAGGATGGCAGCGCTTCAGCGACATCGCACGCGGCAAGGTCACGGGGAGCGCTGCCGACGGCCGAACAACAGGTCGACACGACCTGAAACGAGTCCTAACGACGGTGGATGGCGTTCCGCAGCGATTGGAATACAGCATGGCATCAGCCGACCCGCTCGAGCAGGCATCGTTTGATCTCGATCTCTTCTTATCGACCTACTGGCGCAGGCAGCCCCTGTTCGTAAGGGGCGGCGCCAAGGAACTTCTCAGGCGTTCCTGGACGGACGCCGATTTCGATGCAGCACTCGTCAGAGCACGCTCCGAGCACGCCGTGAAAGAGCGGTCGGGCGAGGTGGAATTCATCGAGCAGGTGTCTAGATTCGACGAGAATCTACAGCGTCAAGCCGCCAAATTCAGCACGGTATTCGGTGCACCTCAAGTCTGGTTTGATTCGGTGAGAACACGCAGCGCGAGCGGAATTGGTGCACACTTTGACCACAGCGACAACTTCGTGCTGCAGCAGACTGGAACTAAGGAATGGAAGCTAGCGGCACCGAGCCACGTCGAAAAAAGAGACATCGTGCGGCGCATGATGAATCTTCCCGGCGCAGGAAAGCACACCCTTCCGGAGGACGACTGCGTCCAATTCACCGTGAGGCCTGGCGACCTGCTCTATATCCCGCTGTTCTGGCCGCATTCCGGGGTTTCCCACGAAGAATCGTTGAGCCTTTCCCTCGTCTGCCCGGCCGTGTCGCTGTACTCCGCCGTGCTGCCCGCCCTCACTAAGGTCCTGCGCAGCCGCGGCATCGGCTATCAGCCAATCCCGGCGCTGCACTCGGGTCTTTCGCCACAGGAGCGTGCTGCAGCCGATGCCGCGCTCGCCAAGGCCACCAGGACCCTGCTGAAGGGCTTGTCCGACGACGCTGTCGTAGACGCCGTGCTCGCCATCCAAACGGACCGCCTCTTGCTCCCATGACCGTAGTGAACATCGGTATCCTCGCCCACATCGACGCCGGCAAGACGACGCTGACGGAACGACTGCTGTTCGAGTCCGGCGCGATCGAGCGCCTGGGCAGCGTGGACGAGGGTACGACGCGAACAGACTCGAACGAGATCGAGCGCCGCCGCGGCATCACCATCCGCACCGCAGTGGCCTCGTTCACGGCGGGACCGCTGCAGGTCAACCTCGTGGACACGCCCGGCCACTCCGAGTTCATCGCCGAGGTCGAGCGGGCGCTAACCGTTCTGGACGGGGCGATCCTGGTCGTCTCCGCAGTCGAAGGAATCCAAGCCCAGACCCGACTGCTGATGAAGACCCTGCGCGCCATGGCCCTGCCTACGCTGATCTTCATCAACAAGATTGACCGCACGGGGGCTCGCGACCGGGAGCTGCTGGCCGAGATCAAGGAGCAGTTGGGCGCTCGGATCGTCCCGCTGAACAGCGTGAAGGGACTCGGCACCGCGGACGCGCACATCGACGGGGGCGCATTCTTCGCCCCAGTGTCCGCGGCTGAGATCCTCGCCGAACACGACACCGGACTGCTGGCCGAACTGGTCGCCGACCGGACGCCCAGCCGGGACACCGTCCTCGCCCGCCTCGCCGAGCAGACCGCAGCTGGCTTGGTCCACCCCGCCTTCTTCGGTTCTGCCCGCGGCGGCCAGGGCGTCGGCGACCTCGTCGGCGGGATCCGTGACTTGCTGCCGGCTGCTCCCTGCGAGGAGAGCGCCGCGGCCCAGGGCATGGTCTTCGCGATCGAGCGGGCCAAAGGCGGCGAGAAGACCGCGTACGTGCGCCTGTTCAAGGGCGTTCTCCGGGCACGGGAGCAGGTCACCTACCACCGGCGGACGGACGACGGCACACCGGCGGCCCGGACCGGACGGCTGAGCTCGCTGGAGGTTGTCGGCCAGGAGTCCGCAGACCGCCTCACTCCTGGACACATCGCGCGTCTGACCGGTGTGCCGTCCCTCCGCGTCGGCGACTCGATCGGCACCCCCGAGACCGCGTCCGGACAGCATCGCTTTGCCCGGCCCATCCTGGAGACGCTAGTCCGCCCGCGTGACCCCAAAGACCGCGTCCGGCTGCACGCGGCCCTGATGAGCCTGGCTGAGCAGGACCCGATGATCGACACCCGGGCAGCGGCCGGGGGCGACACATCGGTCCTGTTGTACGGCGAGATTCAGAAGGAGATCATCGCGGAGACACTGCTGCGGGATTTTGGTGTTGAGGCCCTTTTCGAGCCCAGCCAGACGCTCTACTTGGAACGGCCGCAGGACACGGGCACGGCCGTGGTGGAGATGGGACAGTCGCCCTTCCTTGCCACGATCGGCCTCCGCATCGAGGCCGCACCGCCCGGGGCGGGCCTCCGGTTCGCCCGTGAGACGGAGTTCGGCGCGCTACCGCGCGCCTTCGACCAGGCGATCCAGGACACCGGCCGCAAGACCCTTGGCCAGGGGCTCTACGGCTGGCCGGTCACCGACTGCGCCGTCACGCTGGTCCGCTCTGGCTTCGACAACGCCTGCAGCAGCGGCTCGGACTTCCGGTTCCTCACTCCCCTGGTCCTGATGAGCGCGCTCGCCCGGGCCCGTACCTGGGTCTTCGAACCCTGTCACCACTTCGAGGTGGAACTTCCCGACGACGCGCTCGCCGCGGTCACGGCCCAACTCCTGGCCCTGGAAGCAAAGATCACCGACACGGTGCGGCAGACGGCCGCATGGCTGATCTCAGGCGAGATCCCGGCCCGCCAGGTGTACGTCTTCACCCAGCGGCTTCCCGGCATCACCAGCGGCAAGGGCATCTGGTGGTCCCGGCCACACGGCGACCGCAGGGTCCGCGGCACCCCCCCGGCCCGTACCCGTACCGACGGCAATCCGCTCAACCGCCAGGAATACCTGCACCATCTGGCCCAGCGACTCAGGTGAGGTACAGGCATACGGCCCCACGCGCCACCGCATGCCCACGACCACGTCCGGAAAGACGAATAGGTGACGAACATGGACTCGCTCGACGTCCAGGACCTGCAGAACCGGATCAGTGGGGTTTGGGGCGACCTCCTCGCACTCGAAGAGGTGCCGCTGGACACCCACTTCTACGACGTGGGCGGCAACTCGCTGCGGTTCGTCGTCCTGCTGACCCGGCTGAACCAGCTGGCCGGACGCGAAATCGACCCCACCCAGCTCTTCCGCTGCACGACCGTGCGCGCGCAGGCCGACCTACTGGCCCGTTCCTGACCTGCCCACGGTCCACCCAACTGCCCGCGCCGCAGCCCTGCCGCGGAGCACAGGAGAGGAATCCGAGCCATGCAGACCATGTCGCTCAGGCTCATGCTGGAAGTGGCCCCCGACGTGCGCGAGACACTCGTGAAGAACCTCTTCTGGATCGACCGGGGAATCACCGGCGTCGAGCTTTCCGGTGACGTTCCTCCGGTACTGACCGTGACCTGTACAGACGACAGCGACGCCGACGAGATCGAGGCACAGGTACTGGCGGACGTGACGAAGATGGTCGCGCAGGCGGCCACCGTGTGTCCCCGGACCGTCTACGAGACCCAGCCCTGCCATGGTGAGCCACTCGCCGCCGACGAAGTCTGCCGGAGGCTGGAGGAGCGTGGCTGGTTAAGCATGGAGCTATCCGGAAGCCATGTGTATGCCGGCCTCATGGCCGAGCTCTACTACGGTCTCGACCGGGCCTTCGGCCGACGAGCCCGCGGGCTGGGTGCGCAGGAGGTGCACCTGCCCTCACTACTGGGCGCGGACACATTGGTGACCTCGGGCTATCTGCACGGCAACGCGCACATGGGCAACTACGTCTTCCACCTGCACGAGGACCGCTCGGCCGTTGCCCGCTTCACCGAGAAGTGCGTCACGGATACCGGCGGCATCGACCTGTCAGGGCTGGAAACAAGCGCGGATGTCCCCGAGGCCGTCCTGTCGCCCGCCGCCTGCCAGCCGGTCTACCGTATGCTCGCGGGGCGGACGGTGGCGACGCCATTCGTGACGACGGGCTACGTGCGCTGTTACCGGTACGAAAGCGGCGCGACCCACGGTCTGCGGCGATCCAGGGAATTCGGGGTCCGGGAGATCGTTTACGTCGGCACGGAGCGCGGGGCTGCGGACTTCCGCGCCCAGCTGATCGGTGTGGCAAGGGAGTTCCTGGACCGCTTCGAGCTCTGGGGCAGCCTGGTCACAGCCTCGGACCCCTTCTTCACTGACACCTCCGCCGACTACCGGGTCTACCAGCTGGCCCTGGAACTCAAGCATGAGGTACAGCTCGGTCTCGGCGGCGACCGGGTCGCGGCCGCGTCGGTGAACCAGCATGGCGATCACTTCGGCCGTGCTTGGGACATCCGGGCTGGAAACACCAATGAGCGGGCGCATAGCTGCTGCATGGGTTTCGGAATCGACCGATGGTGTCTCGCGGTCTTCTCTCAGTTCGGCTTCGACGTGCGGTCCTGGCCACGTGCTCTGCGAGAGGTCGTTGGTGTGTGAACACGGGTGCGAGAACAGAGCCCGCTCGTCCTCGGTGCACAAGGGGCCAGGCAGGATGACGGAGAAGACGCAAGTATGCAGTGGGCCTGGCTAATCGTCCTTGTATCCGCCGAACGCTTCTGTCCAGCAGCGACGTACCGACACTTTCGCTCATCGGGTGACGTTGATCGTGCACTCCTGCCCCGTCACTCCGGACGGCGGGCGAAGAAGACAAACTCGCGGCCGGGGCGGTCCGGAGCGTCGCGGACCTCGTCCACGACGTAGCCGTGCGCGATCAGCGCGGCCTCCACCTCCGCACGCTCCCGGAAGCGGAGGGTCGAGTCGGAGGTGAGCGTCTCACCGTTCACCGTGAAGATGACAGTGCTGCGGTAGGTCACTAGCGGCCAGCTGACGTCGGTGACGTCCACCCAGGTCTCGACGGGGCCGACCCCCTCGACGCTGACGAGGCGGTGGGTTGCAGCTCGGTTCCATTCCTCCCAGGCCCGTCGGGCCGGGTCCCGGGTTTCGAAGACGAGGTGACCGCCAGGCCGCAATCCGCAGTGAATCCCGCAGAGGGTGCCCTCCCACGCCTCTGAGTCCGTGATTGCCTGGGCCACGTTAGCGGTCATGGTGACGAGGTCAACCTGCATCTCCGGGAGCGCTGTCGCGTCGCCGTGGATCCATCGCACCCGCTCGCTGCCCTGCTTAGACCGCGCGATATCGAGGGAGGCAGCGGCCGGATCGACTCCGGTCACCAACAGCCCACGGTTGGCCAACATCAGCGCGAACGTACCCGTCCCGCACCCCACATCAAGAACCTGACGTACCTTCAATTCTTCAGCTACGGCGACGTATACGTCCAGATCGCTGCGATCCGAGTCGAGCGGATCGTAGAGTGCCGCCAGCCGCAGGTTTTCATAGGCCTCGTTCGCCATGTTCGCTATGCTACCGCTCGCCCACCAGGCATTGGCCGAGTACGTCTTCACTCAGCTCTGAATGAAGACCCCGCCGGGTGAACGATCAGCATCGTGCCCCACTCCACCGGCACGAGCGGCGCTTGTCGGGCGCCTTGGCCTGGTCTTCTTCCAGCAGCGCGTCCAGAAACTGACGGGCCTCACCCAGGCCTTCCTCGTCGGCTGGGAGGGAATGCGGCAGGGGCAGCACGGTCGAGATCGCCTCCTTGACCGTCGCTCTGGCCACGCCGTGCCGGGCAGCCAGGGAGCAGGGCAGTCTGTCGCCCGCGCGGTGGTCGCGGCGGATCGCTTCGAAAAGTTCTGTCCCTGGCTCGGTCATCGTCTGCTCCTTGTGTCTTTGCGGGTGCTGGTTGGGCGCGCACCTGCTCATGCTGCCCCGTTCGGTGCCGGTGTGCTGCCCGCGCTGCGGCGCACGGCGGCTGGCCGCCTGGAACGCGAGGTGGTCGCGGCAGAGTAACGCCTCGGGTCCGGTGCCTGGTGCTCGTGCAGACCGCAGGCGTGGGCTGCTTCGGTCACGCCCGCCCGGTCCCAGGGACTCAGTCTCAGTGGGCGGGCGCTGTGCTCCCGCGCTTCCAGTTGCCCGAAGCGGCGGGCTGCCTCGATCAAGTCCACCGCCCAGGACGGTGCCGGGCCTTCTGGACCACGGTTCGGCCGGGCGGGCGGGGCCTTTTGGGCGGCGGGCAACTGCAGCTGCGCGGCCGGGCAGCCGGTGAAGATGCGCACCACCAGCGCCCCGGCGTGAACGGGATGGGCGATACGCGCGTGGAGCCGATGCGCGAGGAGCGCGGTGGGCTCGTCGGGCTCGGGCGGAAATCGGCCGGCAGCGGGCAGCGGGAGCACCACGCGGCCCAGGCGGCGAGCCACTGCCTCGATGTGGCCACGACCGGGGGTGCGCCGCGTCGGCAGCAGGAAGCACGGCTCGCCCTCATGAGGCGGGAACTGCCCGTTTGCCTCCCACCACGCGAACCTGCCTTCGGGCGGTGGTAGAGCCGGGGCGGGAGCGCCCACGGCACGGCGGGCCACGGCCAGGCTGTGCACCTGTTCGTGCGGGAGCGCGGCAAGGGCAGTGGCCAGGACGGGCGGGGGCGAGCCGTGGCACAGCAGGGTCAGCCGGATTTTGGTGAGCTCGGCCAGGGCGAAGAGGTGCTCGAAGTGCCGGGAGCTGACGCGATGGGCCCGGGTGACGATGACATGACCGATGCGCAACGCCAGGATCCAGGCAGCAACCGCGCGCCAGGCGGTCTCGGTGTTGCCGGTCCAGTAGGTGCCGTCCTCGCTGCCGGCCAGCGGGAGGTGTTTGCCCATGCTGCGCAGGAGGTCGTGGGCCAGGGCGGCGGGAGCGCTCGCCACGGGGGTGGGATGGACGGTGATGCGGCCCAGCGCGGGGCTGTGGGCGGCCAGGGCAGCGGCCATGAAGACGTGGTCGTCGTGGGGGTCGTGTACCACGGTGAGGGGGGGGGCAGGCCGGGGCTGGTGTGGCCGGGTGACCATCTCGGGCTCCACGGGCCGGCGGTGATCTCGCCCGCGGCGGAGTCGCGCAGTATCGACATCGTCACCCTCCCGCTGGTGGTGACGTGTCGGCGGCCAAGACGGTCTCGGGGCTGCCATCGGCGGCGTCTTCGCGCGCCGGGCTGGGATGGCGGACATGTCGGCGTGGTTCCAGGTCGGCAGGAGCCGGGCGATCGGCGGGTGAGGGGACGGCGGTCAGGGGGTGGGGAGCCAGGCCGAGGGCGAACAACATGTCGGGGTGGGGAGCCGGTTGTTCGCCGGAGGGCGCAAGCAGCCGGCGGACTGCCAGGCGCGGGATCTGCTCGGCGGGTAGGTCTGGGGGAAGGCCGCTGACGGTGCGATGCACCAGGCCAGTGAGGGCGGCGGCCTCACTGGGGGCGAGGCCGGCGGCGGTGTGGCCGCCGTCTGTCAGGTTCTGTCGCTGCTTGCCGGTGAGCAGGCCGGGCACGCAGGTCAGGTGGATGGTGGTGTCGGTGTGGACAAGCCGGTGCGGGCTGCTGGGCTGCTCGAGGTGGGCGGTTAAGGCGGTGGTGGCCCGCTTCAGACGGTGCGGGGGCCATTGAAGGGCGGAGGCCAGGTCGTCGGGGTGGATACGGCCGACCTCGAGCAGGGCCGCGTGCAGCACGGTGGCGTGGGTGGCCGCACCCGGGGCCGGATTCGGGCGGGTGGCGTGCTCGGGGACGCGCAGAAGAGATTCGGGTGAGGTGTTCAGGACGCGAGCCAGGGAGAACAGGGTCGCGGCGGAAAGGGTACGCGGGGTGAGGTGGGTGTCCCAGTCTGCGGTGGGGATGCCAGTCAGCGCGGTCAGGTCCTCGTCGGTGAGCTGGCATTCCATGGCGCGTGTCCACAGGAACATCAGGTCGAACGCGACCACGGAGGTCTCGCCGGGCAGCGGGAACTGATCGGTCACGGGCGTAACTCCACAAGGCGCGGCAGAGCATCAGGGGTGGATGGGGCGGGGGTGTGTAGGTGCCAGCAGCGGGCGGCGGTGTGCCAGTCGTCCTCGGGGTGAGGGTGGACCAGGGCGGGGATCGGAAGGCCTGCGTCGGCAATGAGGGTCTCGAAGCGTGGAGAGGTGCCGAAGCAGTTCGCGAACAGGCCGTGGGCCGCGGCGGTGCGTGGGGTGCGGCGGCGGAATTCGAGCGCGGCGCGAAGTAGGAGGCGGGCGCGGGGTGGGACGGCGTACATGTGCCGGGGGCCGGGCGGTTCGCCGATGTTGATCCGCGAGTCGCGGTCGATGGCCACGGTGGTGCCGGCGTCGTCGACGCTTGCGATCTGGGTCATCGACAGCAGCGACTTCGCGGTGCCGGTGAACAGCAGGGCGGCCACCGCGGCGGCGCGCAGCGGGTTGGGCAGGCGCACGGTGATCGTGTGCACGATGCGCGGGGTGAGGGGCACGGTGGTGATACCCGGCCCTGCGCAACTGGTGAGGCCCTCGGGCACATTGAGCAGCACCGCGCGGGTGAGGAAGCCGGCCTGGGCGCCGCGCACACGGGCCACAGTGTGCTGGGGGCTGGGGCTCGAGACGGCCAGGCGAGCCAGGAACAGCCGCAAAGCCTCCATCTCCTGGAGACTGAAGGCGGTGGGCTCGGCCGGGCCGCCGGCGGGTTCGGTGACCTCAGGTTGGCGTGACGGGGGCGGCAGGGTGCGGGCCAGCCAGGTGCGGGCGGCGGCGTAGCCGGCGCGGTACTGGCCGTCGGTGTGGGCGTAGTCGGTCTCGTTCTGGCGACGCCAGCAGTCCGCGCGGAAGGCGGCCACGCCACTGCGAGGCACCGCGGGCAGCGGGTAGGCGTGATCGCGTGGGGGCGGGCCTACGCTGCGGCCTGGGGCGGCCGGGCCGATCGCGTCGAGGACAGCGGCCGTGCCGGTCACGGTCACCACCTGCGCCAGCCCGGCCTGTTGAAGGCGTGTTTGCAGGCGCTGGAAGTCGGCCTGCTCCGGGGTGTGTGCGAGGACGGTCAGGCGGATGCCGGTGTCCGCGCGCCAAGCGGCCAGGCGGCGCAGCCGCTCCACCGTGAGGCGGTGGGCGCGCAGCACGATGACCTCATCCAAGCCGCCGCAGGCCAGGGTCCAGCAGGTCACCGCACGCCACGCCGGGTCGGTGGACATCCGTTCCGCGTCGGGGCGGGAGAAGGTGTCGCGGCCCATGGCGCGCAGGACGTCCAGCGCGAGGTAGGCCGGGCTGGTGGTGTGCGGGGTGGGATCGACGGTGATCCGGCCGCGGGCGGGATCGGCCCACTGGTAAGCGGCCCGGTGCACCGCGCGGTCGTCGTCGCCGTCCAGCAGCAGCCGCACCGGCCCCGCTCGCTCAGCCGCCGGTGTGGGCGTCGATAGCGCTGCGTCGGTCGGCACACTGCCGGCGGTGGCGGGAGCGAGCGCCGGCATCGTCATGTTCACCGTCCGCCGTCGATCCGGTCGGCCACCGCCCGCAGCAGTCGCCCATCGGGCGCGGCAGCTTGGGCGCGGGCCAGGACCCGCAGGGTGTGATGGGTGATCAGAACCCAGCGGCGCAGCGCGCCGTCGGCGAGCCGGGCGTCCAGCGCCATCAGGTCACCAGGATCGACGCCCTCCCACACCGGGTGCAGCGCGGGCAGAGCCAGTGGGACCTGGTCGCGCGTGAGCGGCTGAACGCGGAGCCAGCCGGCGGTGCGGGTGGCGAGCATCCGCTGGGTACGCAGGCGCCGTTCGCCGCGCGCGACGGCGATGAGGACCACGCACAGTCCGCCCGAAACGCCGTCGTGCAGGAAGCGCAGGTACTCCATGCAGGACGCCGACAGCCGGTGCGCGTCCTCCACCACGACGATCCGCGGCCCATCTGCCAGAGCATGACGGATCAGTGTGTCCGCGGCACCCGGATCGGCAGGCGCCTGGCCGGGCAGCCCACATGCCCGGTGCAGAGCCGTGCGCAGGTCCGCCGGCTCAGGCTGCGCCCGCACCTGAAGCGGCAGCAGCTGCCCAGGATCCCCAAGCCAGCGTGCGGCGACGTGGACGGCGAAGGTCTTGCCGACCCCGGGATCGCCCAGCACGCACAGGAACTGGCGTTCGGCCACGGCGTCGGCGAGCGCGCCGCCCACCGCGAGCATGGCGGGGGTGAGCAGCGCGCGCACTCCCTCGACCTGCAGAAAATGCAGGCCGGACAGGGCAGCGTCGTCGGGCAGGACGGCGAACTGCCCGGCCTGGGCCGCCGCGCCCCATACGGGGTGCGCGGTGGACTCGGTGGTCAGCATCGGCCCAACGCCCAATCCACGACACGGTCGTCGACCTGGTCGGCCTGGAAGTACTCCATGCCCTTCAGGACATGCTTGGTGACCTTGACCCACTCGCGGAACGAGCCGAGCGCGTACTGGGTGTCGATCCGCTTCAGCAGCGTCTCGTCCACGCCGCGCCACACGGGGTGGGAGTCGGGGACCGCCTTGAGGATCTCGTCCTCGGTCATCGCGAGGATCTCCAGACGGATGTAGATCCTGGAGGCGAGCGCCGGATCGCTCTGCAGCGTCTCGTAGGCCTCACGGCCACCGACGAACACGATGGCGGGCTTGGGGTCGCAGTTGTCCCACAGCTTGCGCAGGAACTCGAAATTCTCCCGCCGGTACTGCTGCGCCTCGTCACACACGATCACATACGGGCGGCGCGGCAGGCTCTCGCGCAGCAGCTTGTCGAACGCGGTCGGTGTGCCGGGCATCTTGCAGTTGAGCCGCATCTGGTGGAACAGCTCCTCGCGCAGGTCTTTGGGCCCGGGGCGGGAGCGGGCGAAGTCGAGCGGGAGGATCAGATCGGGGTTCATCTCCTGGATCGTGGCCCGGGTGGAGAAACTCTTCCCCAGCCCCGGGTCACCGTAGATCACGGACATGGCCCTGGACTCGACGGTGTCGATGACGGTGTCCTTGATCTGCAGCAGGGTGTCCGTGGCGACCAGCGTGGAGTCCTTCAGGCCGAGGAAATGCTGCGGGCGCAGGTCGGGGCGGCGCCGCGATATCTCGCTCTCGGCCGCGGCGGCCAGCTGGCGGCGGGCGCCCATGTGCTTGCGTTTGGGGGCAGTTGTCACGAGGCGTCATCCTTGGATGCGGTGTCGGCGGATGTGGTGTCGTCGGGGTCTTGTCCGGGGCGTTTCCACGCGGCCGGGACGGGGGTCAGGGGCCGGTACGGTTGGCTGCGGCGCCGCGGCGCGGCGGGCGCCCTCGCGCCGTCGAGTTCGGCGCGGGCCTCGGCCTCGGTCATGCGCAGGGCACGGACGGGCAGTTCGGGCTGGGTGGACGGCAGGTGGCGTTCCCGTTTGCGCTCCGCGGAGCGCTGCAGGGCCTGCCGCAGCACCCTGCTGTGCTCGTCGCGCTCGAGGAGCACCTTGGCGCGCAGTTCCTCGCTGGCCTCGTTGCTCAAAAAGGCCCGGCCCAGGTAGCGGTTGCCGCGAAAGGTGTACAGGTCGATCTCGTGGGTGTGGTGGGGCATCCACCGCACACGGACCTCGAGCCCGATCCGGCCCACCCCGTTCTCGGGCATGTAGGCGCGGCGGTTGAACTCCACCCCGTGACTGGTGATCTTGTGGACCCTGTGGTCGCTCTCCAGCATGAAGGCGCGCAGCTCGGACGCGCTCGGCTCGGGCCGGATCTCGGTGGGATCCGCCTGCCAGGCCTCAAGCGGCGTCATCCCGGTGCGCTCGATGACGTGCTCGGTGTTGTGCTTGTGGACCCACTCCCCCAGCAGATGCACGAACGCCTCGAAGGTCAGCGGCGGGTCCGACTCTCCGAGGCGGCGGCGGTGATCGAGCCGCGGCGCCTTCGTGTAGCGGGGCAGGTCAGCGAAGAAGCGGGTCATGCTGGTGCGGTTCAGCCGCTCGATACCGCCCTTGTGGCGGGCACTGCGCACCCGGTGGACCGGGACGCCGAGGAGCCCGAAGGCGCGCAGCACCGTCTTGGACAGGAAGTCGGCGCCGCCGTCGACGCGCACTAGGCGCGGCAGACCGCCGGCCGGACCGTAAGGGTCCTCACGCAGCACCGACATCCGTACGGCGGCCAGGACCGAACCGCGGTGCGCGGAGCCGGCGGTGACCGCCCAGCCCATCACGTGACTGGTACCGCGGTCCTCGAACCACGTCACCCACACCCGCGACGGTTTCCCGTCCGGCATCATCACCACGGTCTCGGCCTGCTTGTGATCGCCCTCCCATACTTCGTTCCGCGCCACCGCCGGCCGCTGAAAGCACGGGTCGAAGCCGCGGGCGGCCGGAATGCCCTCCCGCAGGCCCGCCATGAAACCGGGGTCGAGGTCACGAGCGATCGCGTCATGCAGCGTGGTCAGACCGACCGGCTTCTCCCCTGCCTCTTCGGCAACGCGCACCAGATACTCGTAAGCGCGTTTCACATTGCCCTGGTGATCGGCGAGGACTTCGATGATCTCCTCGGTGATCCGAAACCGCCGGCGCTCAGACTTCTCCGTGGAACCCGTCTCCTCGGCCTGCTTCAGCCAGTTCCAGACTGTGCGCACGCTCACGCCAGCTGAGCCGGCAGCCAGCCTCACGTGTGCGGTGGTCAACTCCCCCGACTGTCGCAGCCTGAGCAGCTGCCGGACCACGGCTGGCCGCAACTCGTCCCGGTGCCGCCCCAAGCCCGCCTCATCAGCCTCCACGGCGCCATCCAGCCTCGTCACCGGTCCCGGCACCCACGAGGCGGACGGGCGGATAACGGCACGGCGATCACGCACAGCCTCCAACAACGAACAACGCTTGCGTACAGGTCAGTTCAGCCAGACTCACACGTGTTGACGCATGCGTCTGCTGCGAGGCTATGAGCCTCACCCAGGTTTCCTGCCCACCCCCTCACTCGAACAGGTGACAGCGCAACGTTCCCACCAGTTCGATGGACGCACGCGCTAATGACCCTCGCCACCGCCTCCGCCACCGCGGCACCCGCCAGGAACCGCCGAGCACGCTCCGCACACCCAGAGGGCCCTGCGTGAAGGTCAGGAAGAAAAAGGAGACACGGCGAAGATGACACCGGCTGATACGGCCTCACGTCACTGCGATGTTCGGGCAACTTTCACCATGATCGACTGCTCCAACTGCCCTTGATCAGCGCAAGTACACCTACACGCCAGTGAATGGCAACACCGAACATCCCAGTGACATCACGACCGAACCTCACACGCCGGCGCGCGGGAAGCCGTCGCGCTCCAGGAGAAGCCGGCCACCCAGCGCACCCGGCAGCGGCTCTTCTCCCTCGCGGCCGACTACACCGCGACCGCGGCCTGGTCCTGCGTGGACGCCCGCCAGAGTACCCGTGCCCGGCCGCTGCACGAGCGGGCCCTGCATCTGGCCGGGCTGGCGCAGGACCCGGTCGCGACGATGCGGGTGTGGAACTCGGTCGCGATCCTGGCCCACCAGCGAGGCGCCCACGCCGAGGCGCTCGCGGCCGGGCAGGCCGCCCGGGCCACAGGTACCGCCCGCCGCGACCCGCTGTTCGCGAGCCTCGCGCACGCGCGGACCGCCATCGCCCACGCCCACCTCGGCGACCACCGGCCGGCCCTGTGCTCCTTCGACCATGCCGAGAAGGCACTCGCCAAGACCGACCTGGCACGTCCGCGGCCGAGCTGGATCGCGTTCTACGGCCGGGCCGAGCTCCACGCCATCACCTCGATCGTCCACGACCGCCTCGGCAACTCCCCCGCCGCCGAGGCCGCCTCCTACCACGCCCTCACCGCCCTGCCCGGCATGTTCGTCCGGAATCGGGCGTTCGCCACCGCCCGGCTCGCACTCGCCCAGCTCCACCAGGGCGACCTCGACCAGGCCACCGCCACCACCATGGGCATCTTCCCGCTCCTGGGCCGCGCCGCCCTGCTCGGCGAATTCTCCCGCGACCTGGCCACCACCGCTCCTGACTCCGCCGGCACCCGGGAATGCGCCGACCGCTACCGCACTCATCGGAGCCGCACATGACCGACTACGTCCTCGACCGCTACGGCCACACCGATCTGCCCGCGATCCGACAGACACTCCTCGACGTCCACGCCGACGCCTACGCCGCCGAGATGGACGACCCCTTCCACCAGACAGAGAAGTTCGCCTGGTTCGTCGACCACTGGGGCACCCGGCCCTCCTTCGACTGCGTCATCGCCTACGACGCCGACGAGCCCGTCGGCTTCGCCTACGGCGCCACTCCCGCGCTCGGCCGCGAAACGTGGCGCGGACACCTCTCCCCCACCCCCGCCCCGGGCACCACCTTCGCCCTGTCCGAGCTGTTGGTCCGCCCCCAGTGGCGCAAGACCGGCCTCGCCCAACACCTCCACACCACCCTCATCGAAGCCCGGCCCGAACCACTGACCACCCTCCTCGTCGACACCACACACCCCCGCGTCCAAGCCCTCTACGAAACATGGGGCTACCGCAAGATCAGCGAACGCCAGCCCTTCCCCGACTCCCCCCTCTACGCCGTCATGCTCCACGGCCACCCCGGCACGTAGGCAACCGGTCCGGTACAGACCAAACCGCAGACGTCTGGCTCGGCAGCGGACCGGGGTTCGGGTCGTCGCGGTCGTGGCCGGAGCGTGTGCCGCTCTTCGGGGAGATGTGGATAGAGGTGCTCTTCCCCTTCGAGGAAGAGGTGTAGGCGTCCGCGTCGCGCTGACCCACGCCCCTGACCTGCGAGAACAGCGGTCAAGCGAAATCACCCTTGGCAACCTTTTGGGCAACCCGTTGGGCAACTCATTGCGCAACCTGTTAGGCAACCCGTGACGCAACCTGTTGAACAACCGGCAGGGCCGCTAGCTAGCAGTCAGCCCAGCCCGGGAACGGGCTGGGCGCAGCCAGGTAGCGTCAGAGACGGTTCACCTGAGCCGATTCCGGACCTTCCGGCCGATGCGCAGCAAGGCGTCCAGGAAGTCGTTCGGTCAAACCACTTCCTGGACGCCTTTTCGGCGAGCAGCGCCCCCTATGCGGGCCGCGTCGTTTTTGGCCCGGTGGGGGGTGGCGGCCGGGGGTCACAGGTCGGGTGGGGACGCCCCGGAGGGCCTTGCGGCCCTCCGGGGTGGTCTGGCGGGCGCCTTCGGCGCGTTCACCGGCCTGCTGCTCCTGTGTGCGGCCGGCCTTCCGGTCCGTACGCGACAGCCGCGGGCCGGACCTTGAGGCGCCGGGCACGGTGACGGTGTGCGGGCGGGTGCGGGAGCCCAGGCGCTCCGAGCGGCGCGCCGCGTGGAGCCGGGCGGAGAGCGCTCCGGCGGCCAGACGGGCCCGTGCGTAGAGGGGAAGCGTCCGGTTGCGGGTCAGTGGGCGCAGCACGGCCTGGTCCTCCGTGTCGCGCGGGTGCAGGGCGTGCAGGTCGGCGGTCATCGCCAGGCCCCGGCCGACGGGGCGGGTGTAGTCGTCGACGACGGTCTGGACTTCGGCGAGCAGGTGGTGGCGCTTGAACGCTCCGCGCATCACGTACACCACGGCCAGGGTGTCGACGGCCGCCAGGACGATTTCGACCACCGGCCGTACCCGCGCCCACACCGCCGCGGCCGACGCCCGCCCACCGCGTCCGCAGCTCGGACAGCGACCGCAGCTCCTTGCGCTTGGGCGGGCGCGTCCGGTCGGCGGCCCGGCAGGCCGCCCGTAGGCGGCCCGCTCCCCCGGCGCGTGCCCGTGCTCCTCCACGTACTCGGCAGTGAGGACGAACAGCGCTTCCTCGATCTGCTGACGGCGCGTCGACTGCGAGCCGATGAGCCGCCGTCGGAGAAATGAATCGGGAGCGCAATGGTGGCAGGAACGCGGGGCGTAGCGGATGGCTGGGAACCGGCACCGTCGTGAGTTCGGGGGTGAGGAGGCGTTGGCGCGGGCCCGGCGGCTGTCCTGGGTACTGACCAAGCGGGCTGTCGGCTGGGACCCGGGGGACATCGAACGGATCGAGGAGGACGGCGGAAAGGTGATCGATCCGCCGGAGGTGCGGCAGGAGCGGGCGGCGCGGTGAGTATCTGCGTCTTTGCTCCTGGCGCTGGCGGTGTGGCGGGCCGGGCAGGACGCGGACGTGCTGGTCGACGAGATGCCGCTCGATCGGCCGCTGTGGTGGCTGGGGGTGCCCGCACGCCGGACCCGCCTCTGCTGCTCGGTGACCGGTGCAGGGCCCTGGCCTCCGGTCCGTACCGGGACGGGCACCGGCCTCTGGGACTAGATTCCTTGGCATGTCTTTGCATCTCAGCCATGGCGCTTCGGGAGCCCTGCGGCGCTTCGCCGGATGGCTTGCTCGAGGGTCGGTGGGCCATCCGATGTTGGACGGGATCGACTACTGGGAAGAACTGCGCGAGTCGCCCTCCCAGATGGAGATCTGCGTCGCGATCTTCGCCAACGTCCTCGAACTGGACGCGCAGGGCGAACCAGTCAATGAGAAGTACGCGGAGCGCCGGGCTGCAACCTATCTCTACAGCTACTGCACCGGGAAGCTGCCTCCTGGAGAGCCGAAGATCGAGCCCTGGGAGTGCCGGCTTTACTGACCGTCACCGTGCGACGTCATTCGAGTACGGCCGACGCCGCCCGCGCCCCCGCTCCGCTGCGTGGTGGGGCTACCCGGTGAGGGCGAGGGTGTGCAGGCGGGCGATGCCATGCATCGCGTGCTGCACTCCATCGCCTCTCAGGCGGCGGGCGGACCTGGTACTCCAGCCGGCCCCGGAAGCTGAGACGGCGTCAGGGATCCATCAGGGTGCTGTCGGGGGCGATCCCTGATTCGTCGCACCACGGCGGTGCGGCACGGTCGTGGGCATGACTTTCAAGCCTCCTTCCTCCAACGCCGGGACCGCGCCGACAGCGGGCCGACTCAGGCGGGTGCCGATGGCGGCGCTCGCCTGCGTGGTGCTCGGCGCGGCGGCACTGGGCACGGCCGTCCCGGCGGTCGCGGCGCCCGCCGCGCGGCCTGCCGCCGCGGCCGACACCACCGGCGGCCGGTTGCCGGAGCTGGATCCGCAAGCGTTGCAGCATGCCCTGTCGAGCGCGCCCGACCGCGTCACGGGCGTGCTGGCACGCGTGAGCGGGCCGGACGGCCACTGGGCCGGAACGTACGGCACCGCCGACATCATGAACGGCGCGCCGGTGCCGGTGGACGGCCGGTTCCGTCTCGGGAGCGTCACCAAGACCTTTATCGCCACCGTGATGCTGCAGCTGGCCGCCGAGGGCCGCGTCGACCTCGACCAGCCCGTCCAGCGGTACCTGCCGGACGTCCTGCCCGACAGCTATCCGCCGATTCCCGTCCGTACCCTGCTCAACTTCACCAGCAGCCTTCCCGAACTGACCCCGGACGACCTGCCCACCACCCCGGACGGCATCGTCGAGCACCGCTTCGACAACCACCCGCTCTCCGAACTCGTCGCCAAAGCCGTCCGACACGAACGCCCCTTCGCCAAGCCCGGTCGCATGCAGGTCTACGGGGCCACCGGCTACTACATCGCCGCCATGCTCGTCGAGCACCTCACCGGACACACCTACCAGCAGGAGATCACCACCCGGATCCTGCAACCGCTGCACCTGCGCGACACCACCGCCCCGCTGACCGACACCACGATCCCCGGCCCCCACTCCCACGGCTACATCGCCGTACCCTGGCCGGACGGCGGATCGCAGCTGGTCGACATCACCGAACAGAACCCCGGCGCCGGCGGCTTGATCTCCACCACCGCCGACCTCGACCGCTTCCTGACCGCACTCTTCCGGGGACGGCTGCTGCCCCCGACCGAGCAGGCGGAACTGTTCGACGTCCCCGACGTCCCCTACCTCGACGGCACCACCGACGACCCGGGACAGGGCAACGCCTACTACGCCGCCGGCCTGATGCGCGTGACCCTGCCCAACGGCGTGACGGCGTGGGGCAAGACCGGCACCACCTTCGGCTACACCAACGGCATGTTCACCACCCGCGACCTGCGCCGCCGCCTGGTGTACTCCTTCAACCCCACCACCGGCGGCGGCAACGACCTCGCCCTGGTCACCCGGATCCTGTCCGCTGCCTTCGCCCCGTGAGCGTCACACCTCATGGCGGACGATCACCTTGCCGGGCGCCCGACGCCGCGCGCCGTAGCCTGACCCACCGAACCTGGACCATCCACCGCTGGGGTACACGACCTCGCCGCCCGCCACGGCGCCCCGCCCTCCTACCCGTGCCCCGACCTGGAGCCGGTCCTGCGCGACACCTACGGGGTGACGGTCTGGCACGAACAAGTCATCGACCTGCTCGCGGTCATGACCGGCTGCGACCACGCCCTGCCCGAGGTCGCCCGCCGCGCGCTCGGCGACGAGAAGCAGCTCCCGAAGATCGAAGCCTGGTTCCAGCAGCAGGCGGGCGCTCGTATCGTGACCGGCTACACCGTGCTGTACGACCCCGAGGCCGCTTCGCCGCGGAGCTGCCGCTGGCCGGCTGCCTCACAGTCGTGCCTGAGGAGCACACCGACTGCGAGTGCGCGTTCGTCGCGGGGGCAGTTGGTGACGGTGGCGGGCCGGTACCTGAAGCGGTGGTGCCTCGCGGGCGGCGGCGCGGACACCGCGTGGATCGCGGCGGGGTTCCTGATCGAGTGCGTGCAGGAGGTCGACCACGTCCACCAGTTCCTCGCCGACGCCTACGCCGGACAGCCCGCGGTTACGGCCTGAGCCGGAGAGGGCATGAAGTAGCGGCGGATGTTCTCCGTCTTCTTGTGCCGTGCCTTCGCCGTCAGCATCAGCAGGCTGGCGCCGGCTTCACCAAGGTGGGCCAGGCCGGATGTCCTGACTGCTGGAGTTCTCTGCCCCGCCAAACGGGTCAGAAGCGCGTCGCTGCCGGAGGCTCTGGCCGGGGCCGGGCTGCTACTGGTTACCAGGACGAAGGAGGTGACGTGCGGGTCACCACTACGGGAAGCTGTCCGTTCTCGATCACCTGCTGGGGTAGTGAGAGCCCGAAGTGGTCACCGGCGACCTTCAGCACTCGGCGCTTCTCTTCAAGAGGCGACAGTTCCTCGTCCTCGCCAAGCGGGTCGTCGCTCCATTCCTCCTTTGGGACTACTCCGGCAGCTTCCAGCGCTGGGCGCAGCAGGTCGGGCTGGGTTCCTGCGGGGTCATAGCCGTGGCCCAACTCGAAATGCAGACGAAGCTCGCCGTCGGCGAGGTATGTGAAGAAGGAGGGGGGATCATCCGGCCGTGGGTCGAGTATCAGCACTTCGGCGCCGCCACGGGACACTGCCGGGTCGAGGGACCAGCCCTCGCTGCCTCCGCACTCCACGATGAATGACCATTCGCCGGTCTGGCCTATGCGGCCGACGCAGTAGGTTTGTGTGAGGTCGACCATGCGGGAGGCTTCCTGGATGGTGAGAGCGGGCCCGACCTCGACTGGTTCATGGTCGGCCATCCGTTCTGCCAGCTGCTGAGGGCTGAGGCCGCGGGCGCAGGTGATGTACAGGTCGGTGGCATTCAGGTTCGCGCTGTGCCAGGCATCGACTACCCATGCGAGATTGCCGGTCATTACTGATTCCTCCCTTTGAGCGCAGCGTATGGCCGGTGGGATCCAGCAGGGCTTGGTGCTGGACCCCACCAGCAGTTACTGATCGTTTCAGAATGAGATCGGTGTGCTGGCTTGGCAGTTGAGTGTTGTGTCGGCAGGATCTGCCGGGTGTCTGCTGATCTCGGGCCCGATGACCTGTGGGAACGCATAGCCCCGCTGCTGCCTCCTCGTCCGCCTCGGCGGCACCGGTATCCCGGGCGGCTGCCAGCCGATGACTGTGCTGCTCTGCGGGGCATCGTTTACGTGCTGCGCGAAAGTGTGAGCTGGCGCGACGTCCCCGCAGAACTGGTCGGCTGCAGTGGGGTGACGGCCTGGCGGCGTCTGCGGGACTGGACCGAAGCCGGAGTCTGGCCCCGCCTGCACGAAGCCCTGCTGGCGGAACTACGTGAAGAGGACTTGCTGGAGATGGACGACGCTGCGATCGACGGCTCGCACGTCAGGGCTCTCAAAGAAAGGGGGCTCACACCGGACCTTCGCCGGTCGACCGGGCACGGCCGGGCAGTAAACACCACATCATCGTAGACCGGCACGGAACCCCGCTCGCCATCGCTCTGACCAGCGGGAACCGCCACGACGTCACTCAGCTCATGCCACTGCTGGACGCCGTACCGCATATCCGCGGCCTGCGACGGCCCCGCCACCGGCCCCGGCGGCTTTTCGCCGACCGCGGCTACGACTTCGACAAGTACCGCCGTCTCGTCCGAGCTCGTGGGATCACACCGAAGATCGCCCGTCGCGGCAATCCGCACGGCTCCGGCCCGGGCAGGACCCGCTGGGTCGTCGAGCGGGCCTTCGCCTGGCTGCACCAGTTCAAACGCCTTCGGATCCGCTACGAGATACGCGCCGACCTCCACCTCGGTCTGTTCCAACTCGCCTGCAGCATCATCTGCTTGAGACGACTCCGAACCGCATTATGAAACGATCAGTAAGAGGTCGTTTTCCTGCAATTCGGTTGGGAAGATGGTGATTCTTTCGGTGCGTGAGTGAGGGTCGGTTGAGGCCACTGAGGTGGGTAGCTCGA